>JAATFW010000220.1 GCA_015654985.1 Sphingobacteriales bacterium
CTTGCCTGAAGGTCAGATAAGCCAAAAGTCTCAATCAATCCTGTGCGTGCCTCTTCAGGAGTAGAAGAATTACGTATCAGCCGGATCACTTCATCCAGATGATCCAGGGCTATCAGCAATCCCTCAAGGATATGTGCCCTTTTCTCAGCTTCAGAAAGTTCAAAACGGGTACGCCGGATGACCACTTCATGCCTGTGATCAACGAAATGCCTGATCAGATCTTTCAGGTTAAGCATCATCGGCCTTCCATGAACGAGGGCGATATTGTTTACACTAAAAGAACTTTGAAGCGCTGTATATTTATAAAGATTATTCAGAACAACGGAAGAGTTTGCATCACGTTTAATTTCATAAACGATGCGCATTCCTGTGCGGTCTGATTCATCTCTGATTTCCGAGATCCCTTCGATCTTTTTATCATTAACAAGGCCCGCGGTGGTTTCGATCATCTGCGCCTTATTAACCTGGTATGGAATTTCGGATACGATGATCCGTTCGCGGTCGTTTCCAAAAGTTTCAATTTCAGCTTTGGCCCGCATCACTACCCGGCCTCTGCCTGTTTCATAAGCTTCCTTAACCCCGGCATAACCATAAATGATGCCGCCCGTTGGAAAGTCGGGAGCCTTAATATATTGCATCAGTCCGGAAATTTCTATATCCCGGTCGTCAATATATGCTATCGTTGCATTAATTACTTCATTGATATTGTGCGGGGCCATATTTGTGGCCATACCAACAGCAATACCCGAAGCTCCGTTAACCAGAAGATTTGGAATTTTTGTAGGAAGAACCGTTGGCTCTTCAAGAGAATCATCGAAGTTAAGCTGATAATCAATAGTATCCTTATTAATATCGGCAAGCATTTCTTCGGCTATCTTTTTTAGCCTCGCCTCTGTATACCGCATTGCCGCGGGCTCATCTCCGTCAATTGATCCAAAGTTTCCCTGCCCGTCTACTAACGGATACCGTAAGCTCCAGTCCTGGGCCATACGAACCATTGTGCCGTAAACTGATGAATCGCCATGCGGATGATATTTCCCCAGAACGTCGCCCACGATACGTGCCGACTTTTTATAAGGTTTACCGCTGGTAACACCCAAATCGAGCATTCCGTAAAGTACACGGCGGTGTACAGGTTTTAATCCATCTCTAACATCCGGAAGAGCACGTGAAACAATTACCGACATCGAATAATCGATGTAAGCAGATTTCATTTCTTCTTCAATATTTATAGGTATAATGCGGTTGTTTGCTGGTTCTAAGTTATCGTTTTCTGTTCCTTCAGCCATCGCTTGATAGTTGCATTTTAATTATGACCACGCCTTTAAAAGACGATGCGCGAAGATAAGAAATTATGTTGAATGTTGTGAGAAAGTTAAAGGTTGAAAGTTAAGAGTTGAAGGCATAAAGTTGAAGTCTGGGGGGTATGGGTGATGGGTTGAGGGAGGAAATAGTACCGGAGTGCGTTTATGGCATGTCATTTTTCATGGCAGGTTGGCGGCATTGGCTTTATAGTTATCCACAGAGTGATAAAGGGGAAGCAGGGCAAAATATATGAGAGATAAAAAGTATCAAAATATCAGCAGAATCGGTACTTTTGCTTACAGCAAACCGAATTCTGTCTTTCTCACATTCATTTCTCAAAAAAAAAACCTACCGTCATTAACCCACGGAACCCACCTGGTTCGTACCTGGTTCGTACCTGCTTCTCTATGAATGCAGGGAGAGTGCCTGGTAAGTCCATATCAAGTCCACGTTAACCTACATAAATGTGGACTCGATATGGACTTACTGCACTCACACTAAAGAGTCACAGCGACCCAGGTACGAAGCAGGTACGACCCGGGTGGGTTCCGTGGGTTAAGAACGAATATGATTAAATGAACTGGTTGGGATAAAAGGGCCAGGAAGCCGGCACGGCGGTAAATGTTCTGCTAAATTGAGCTTTTTCAGAATAAAAAAATAATTTTTTTTTATTCTGACCGATGCCCGAAGGCAGGGGGCTGGAGCACTTACTCAACCCAGTCTATTCCCTTTTTCAGCAGACCCAGGGTTTTTTCTTCTTCACTGTCCGGCAAAGGCTGATAATTGTAAACCCAATTGGCTTGTGGTGGCAGGCTCATCAGGATAGATTCAATACGCCCGTTGGTTTCAAGCCCGAATTTAGTGCCGGCATCATAAACCAGGTTAAATTCGGCATACCTGCTGCGGCGCTGATATTGCCATTGTTTTTCATTTTCTGTAAATTCTTTGTTCCGGTTCCTGTTAACGAGCTCCGAATAAACCGGTATAAAAGAACGGCCGACAGCTTTAGAAAACTCAAATATTTCATTCCAGGAAATTCCTGCTTTTGGAGGAGTAAGGCGGTCGTAAAAAATTCCGCCGATACCGCGGGTCTCATTGCGGTGCCTGATAAAGAAATAATTATCTGCCCAGGTTTTAAACTCAGGATAAAAGGAAGGACTAAACCGGTTGCATATTTCCTTAATCCGGCTGTGAAAGAATCGCGCATCCTCTTCAAAAATATAATGAGGAGTTACATCAATTCCTCCTCCAAACCATTTTATTTCTTCATTCATTTCAAAATAGCGGATATTCATATGAATGATCGGCACGAAAGGATGATTTGGATGAATGACAATAGAAACACCCGTGGCAAAGAATTCGTCGGTATCTACTTTAAAAGCTTTTTTTACAGCCCCGGGAAGTTTGCCATAGACGGCTGAGAAGTTAACACCGCCTTTTTCGAAGATCTGCCCGTTCTGAATAACTCTTGTTCTGCCGCCGCCGCCATCGCGTTCCCATATTTCCTCTTCGAACTTAGCAGCTCCGTCCAGATCTTCCAGCCCGCGGCAGATCTCTTCCTGAATAATCTGGTATTCTGCTGATATTTCATCCTTAGCAATCATTATGCAAAGATGTCTTTTTCTGAATTAAAAACAGAAATACACTTATAAGAACTACCAGAAGGGCGCCTATTACATTCAGCCATAAAAATGAAATAATATCAGCTCTGTATATAAGGATCACGGCGGCCTCTGTAATAATGGATGCGATAAATACACAGTTCCCCTTTATCCGCTTTAAATAAAAGGCAACCAGGAAGATCCCCAGTATCGTACCGTAAAACAGTGAGCCCAATACGTTTACCGCTTCTATTAACGAGCCCATCCTGGTAGCAAACATAGCCACGGCGATACAAAATATTCCCCACAATACCGTATGAAGCCTTCCATAAAATAACTGCAGATGCCCGCTTACTGCATTCTCCTTATTTACGAACTGTATATCCATCAGAGAAGAAGATGTCAGCGAATTAAGGGCGGCAGAAATAGAGCCCCACGATGCGAGAAAGATAACAGCAAACAATAAACCCACCAGGCCGCGCGGAAGAACTGTCTTTACAAAATAAAGAAAAATGTAGTTTGTATCTCCGGGCTCAGCACCAGTACCACTTTCTATAATATGCTGTTTCACCGTATCCCTGAGAGCCTGGATCTGCTGCTGTGTTTGCCTGACACCGGTTACAGCAGCGTCAGACGGATTTCCCTTATTTTTTCTCTCCTTTATCAGGTTTATGGCCTGTTCATTGTACTGCTGCTGCAATCCATGATATTTTTTTTCAATTTCAGCCACTTCCGCAGGAGAATGTGCTTTTAATATTTTATAAGAACCTTCATTAAAATAAAGGGGGGAAGGCTGAAAGCTGTAAAATGCGAAAAGAAGAGCGCCGATAAGCAAAATAGAAAACTGCATCGGGATCTTCACTATCCCGTTCAGGAGAAGTCCCGTACGTGCTTCAGATGTATCTTTTGCTGTTATATAGCGGCCTACCTGACTCTGATCGGTACCAAAATAAGAAAGGGCAAGAAAGAAACCTCCGATAACGCCGCTCCATATGTTATATTTATCGTGCCAGTCGAAGCTGGTGGTAATTACGTTTAAGCGGCCTGCTTTCCCGGCTACGAATAAGGCATCGGCCATCCCTACTCCTTCCGGGAGATTTTTCACCACGAGATATCCGGCAAATGCTATGGCCGACAGGATGATCAGGAACTGCAGCTTCTGGGTATGGGCAATGGACTTTGCCCCGCCGCTGCAGGTATAGATAACAAGAAGTCCGCCCATCAGTGCATTAGTAAGGTAAATATTCCAGCCAAGTATCGATGAGAGGACGATAGAGGGGGCATAAATACTGATCCCGGTAGACAGGCCCCTGGATAAAAGAAAAAGCAGGGCTGTCATTATTCTCGTATTTCGTCCGAAGCGCTGTTCAAGATATTCGTAGGCAGTGTATACATTCAACTTTCTGAATATAGGGATGAAAGTGATGCTGATCACCACCATCGCAATGGGGAGTCCGAAATAATACTGAACAAAGCGCATACCGTCGGTATAAGCCTGTCCCGGAGCTGAGAGGAAAGTAATAGCGCTTGCCTGGGTAGACATAATACCTAATAATACCAGGTACCAGGGCATCTTTTTATCAGCCAGAAGGTACGATTCCGCATTCTGCTGACCGCGTCCTTTATAAACACCATAAATGATAATTGATGCCAGTGTAAATAACAGAACAGCCCAGTCGGTTAAGCTCATTGCCAGAATTCAGTAAACCAGTAATAAAAAAGAATCTGCATCAGCAGAAACACCAGCACTGCGGAATACCAGAGTTTCCAGCGTGGATTTTCGTCATTCATCACTTTCCAACCGATAACATATTCATTAATAAACGTACCGCACCGGTATTGCCTGCCGGAAGCTGTCTGAAAAACGAAAGGGAAGTATAAATATAATGTCCCTTACCATACCTTGTATATAAGGTACTTCCCTGTAAAGCCTCTTCCCCCCTGTCGTTCATCTCAAAAAGCGGTTCATAATGGTTATCCCAGGAGGAAGGGAAATTCAGTCCCCTTTCCTGCACCCAACCCGAAAAGTCAGCGTTACTGATCTTATTGGGATAATTAAGGAGACGGTGCTGTGCGTTGGTAAATTTCACCTGTGCGTCTTCTTCCGTGACGCGAAGGTTACTGAGTGTAAAAGGATAAGGGCCGATTGCCGTGGCCGACAGATCCTGAAGGGTATTATACTGCATGATCAGCGTGCCTCCTTCCTGCACATACCTGAACAATACCGGCAGCCAGTACTTCATTCTTTTTTCAGTATTTACCGCTCTCACACCGCTGATAATAGCATCATATTGCTTAAGCTTTGCTGCGGAGATAAAATCTTCATCTTTTAATACGTCGACGGTCAGGCCTGCCTGACGCAAAAAGTCAACGGTATAATCTCCCGCTCCTTCTATGAAAGCAACCCTTGTAGCTGTACACTTCCAGTTCTGAGGTAAGATTTTTGCAGTTGCCGGTGTAAAATATTGTAATGTCGGGATATGAGTATAGCGGATCACATGCTGCGCCTTATTATAAATCTTCCCGTTAACATCAATGGCTGCTTCCAGGATATAACTGCTGTTTTGTTGTCCCGTCTTCTGTGCAGGCAGGCTTACAGTTACTACGGTGTCGGTTCCGGCCTTCAGATCTATTCCGGTTAGGGCCGCCGGTTTATTATTGTCCATCAGTAACGACGCATTATTTAAATCACTGAAAGCATGTATCCTCAGATCTGCCTGAACAGGGCTGCCGGGAAGTGTGAGGATAAGAGGCTGTGTAAAACTGATAGTAGCCGCAGGTACAATGCGGAGGGCTTCGACCACATCTCCTTTAACCGGGTCGAGTCTTTTATATGACAAGGGCACTTTAACAGTAAGATCCTCGTCGCCTATCAACAGGTGAAGAATGCCGGTAAGCAAGGGAGGTGCTTCGGGAAGCCCCCTGACAGAATCTGAAGGTACTGAATAATGCGCGGCATCTGCACCCGGCTTTGACAGCCAGTAGGGTTCAGTCAGAGGTGTGCCTGACGGAATGGTAAGTTTATGTTCAAAGGAATACAGCGAATCGTCAGTCAGCGTTGCATTGAGATCTGCAGATCCGTCAATCCAGTACACCGATTTTAAGACTACAGGAACTGTGGGGCGCGCTATTACATTCAGGGTAAAGGGCAGAGAGCTTCCTGCTACTGCTTCGGGTTGCCGGCTGTACAGTTCTGCCATGAAGCCGCTGCAATCAAGTATGATTTTATCAAGCTCCTGAAGTTTCTCCTTCTGCCAGTACCTGTCTTTTACCCCCTTTATTTGCTTACGGAGCGCAAGCAGCGCCGGAAGGCTTGCCGCCGGGTTTTTATAATCAAATCCGCTGAGGATTTTATTAACCAGCATGCCGATATCCTGCCGCCCCACACGATTCCAGCTAATATCTATACCGTCGAACAGGGAAGAAGAGAGAGGCTGTCCGTCTACAAGTTCGAAATATTCCATCTGTGTTCCGGGAACATTCGGCGTTCCAGCTCCCTGGCTTTTATGCACGCTCCTGCTTATCCCTGACAGCTCCCCATACCCCATTCCCAGTTCAGGTTTATACTGACCTGTTTTAACCTTAAATTGGTTGCCGGCAGTGGTATTCAGGCTTCCAAACCTGAACGTATTGAACAATAAACGTTCAGGCTGCCATGTCTGGATATATTTTAGCTGATCTGCATATTGCTTATTGTCGCCGGCGGCCTTAAATGCCCTGGCAGCGATAATTGCCGATGCAGCGTGCTGACCATGTCCGGCCCTTGCATCAGGGGGAAAACGGCAGATCACGATGTCGGGCCTGAAGTTCCTTATTGTCCAGACAGCATCGGCGGTAAGCACATCAGGATTCCAGTGTCTGAATGTTTCATCAGAATTTTTCGAAAAACCAAAATCAACAGCCCTGGTGAAAAATTGCTCAGCGCCATCTATTTTCCGGGCTTCCAGAAGCTCATAGGTGCGTATCAGGCCTAATGCCGCGCCCTGCTCGCGGCCAAGAATATTCTGACCGCCATCGCCCCGTGTTAAGGATAAATAGGCAGTTCGTACATTTAGGCCGTTTACCAGCCAGGCCAGCAAACGCGTGTTTTCATCATCAGGATGGGCTGCGAAGTAAAGTACATTGACCAGATTATTAAGGCGCAGCAACTCTTGATGTATTTCGGAAGAAGCAGCCGGACGGACCTGCTGTGCGCTTAATCTATATGTAAAACAAAATATAAATAAAATTATTATAAGCCCTTTTTGCATGAAATGGAATTAAAAACCCACAGTGAAACACACTGTGGGCCGTAAATAAAAAAGATTTCGTTACTTTACAGAAACCGGAATTTCCAGATATTCCCACTGTAGTTCAAACCCTTTTTTCGTGATCACATACCGCAGACGTTCGTGCAGTGTACTTACTTTTCTGGGTTTAACAGTGACCCTGAGGGCATCCTCTGCCTGATCGTACTTGTAAGCTCCCCATTGTTTGGCTGTTTTGTTGAAAATGATCGTCCAGTCGCCTTCTGCAGGAACAGCGAATAGTGAGTACGTTCCGGCCGGGAGGGTTTGTCCTTCTACGGTTATGTCGCGATCTGTTTTAAAGGTGGTGGCTTCATTGGCACCTGCCCTCCAAACCTTGCCGTAGGCTTCTAATCCGCCCCAGATCTTACGCCCTTTTACCGAGGGACTTCCATAATTGATCTCTATGGCTGCCTTGCCGACTTTTCCGCTAACACTATCACGGGGACTTGCTAAAGGTTTGGCATCCTGAGCATGCGAGATAGCCGAAAACAGAAGGGCAAAAACAAAAAGAGCTGATGCACTTAACTTTAATACTGATAACTTTTTCATTGCTGTTAATTGAGTTAATCGTTGCTGCAATTTAGGGCAATTTTCTGATCAGGACAAAATGTAATAAGAATATTATGATCGGAAAGCACAAAACCTTCATTCGGGCATAATCAGGATCACTGTTGAAACTTTCCTTCGGCCTGCTGAGTGCAAAACAGCAATGCCGGTAAGGAAAGATCGTAATCGCCGCGACAGCTTGGCTTTAAGGAGCGGGAATGTTGGGAGTGCCGGCAGTATCCCTGGATGAGCCCGTACCGGTGCCTCCGGGAACAATACCGTTAGTGGATGTATCGATCACCAGGGTGTCTGTGTCATCAACCTGCATATTTGCGGAGTCGGTCATCACCGTGTCTCCTTCCTCATCAGCGTTTCTGCTTCGCGAACTGCATGCCTGTAAAATAAGAGTGGCAAGACATGCTGTAATAAGCATGGTTTTAAATGCATTTGTTTTCATAGATGTTTGTTTAACAGATAAATTATTATTATTGCTGTAATGTTAAACCGTTAAGTAATTATATTGTTCAGGTTGCTTTGGCTAAATACTAGAAAGAAACGGTTATATGTTCCCGCTGTCTCTTTGATAAAAAGAAATATACATTGACAGTGTTGGGTATAAAATGGTGATTCAATAATAATAACAGGAATAAAATGCTTGTTTCAGAAAGAGTGCTTAAATGGGGAATGCGGTTCTACCCTCCTCTTTTTTTTCAACGGATCTGGGTGAAAAATTTTGATAAAGATTTTACCGGGGCCGAAGTAAAAATTTTCAGAAGTATATTAAATATAAATTATAACCGTTCAATATTTGGAGGAACTATTTATAGCGCCGCCGATCCTTTTTATGCTGTTCTCTTTTACCAGTCGTTGTTACGCAGGGGTTACAAGGTACTAGTATGGCAAAAAGCAGCCGAAATTGATTATATTAAACCAGGGATGACAACTCTATCTTTCAAAATCAGAATAAAAGAGGAAGATATACAGGAAGCCTGTACTACTTTAGACGCAAACGAAAAGTTTGTTAAATCTTATCCTCTTGAGATAACAGACAAATATGGCGAACTCTGTGCAAAAGTGCAAAACGTGATATATATACGCAAATTGCGTAAATAACAAAACAGAAACCTGTTAAATTTATTTATTAGTCAGCCTCATGAACAGATTAAAACCCTACAACATACGGCAGCTTATTTTTGAAGGAGAAGAGGTATCTCTTGACTTTAAAAAAACGATCACTTCCTGCACAAAAATAGCTAAAACTCTTGTTGCCTTTGCGAACAATAAAGGCGGAAGGTTACTTATTGGAGTTGCCGATAACGGTGAGATAAAAGGGGTACGCTCTGAGGACGAGGAAAAATATATGCTCACCAAAGCCGCCCACTTTTACTGCAGACCGGCACTCGAACTTTATTTTGAGGAAGTATATATAGATGACAAAATAGTTCTGGTTGCCGAAATAAAGGAAAGCGACACCAAGCCTCATTATGCTTTAGCTGAAGATAATAAATGGTGGGTTTATATCAGGGTAAAAGACAAAAGCCTTCTTGCGAGTAAAATTGTGGTAGATGTACTGAAAGCCAGTGCTAAGGATGAAGGAGTTTTTATAGAATATTCAGGCAAGGAAAAAGCACTGCTTGAATATCTCGATACCAACGAACGTATTACGGCGAGTGAATACAGCCGGATGCTAAACCTGTCGCGCAGGCGAACACAGCGAATTCTAGTCAATCTCGTTTTATCCGGCATTATCCGTCTGCATACCACAGAAAAAGAAGAGTTTTATACTGCCTCCTGAAAAAGCGGACAATGAGGTCATTCATACAGGAAGTTCATTAAAAGATGCCGATATCATCTTTATCCCTGTCTTCATAGCCCCACTCTTCATCATCAAGATCAGGCCCTGTATATTGTCCGTATCTTATCACGGTATACACCATCCAGATAATTAACACCGGCGAGAAGACAAACATCCATGATGCAATGGTGCTTTGTTCTGTAAAAACGAAGATCAGAAATGTCAGCAGGTATAAACTTACACCCACCACAGAAAAACTTACTCTGGGTGTCATAGGCAGCATGTTTGATAAAATAACAGCATGCAGC
>JAATFW010000233.1 GCA_015654985.1 Sphingobacteriales bacterium
ATGGACAGTTATTTCAATTCAGTATTTATGATCAACTCCATCTCATATGCTCCCGTGCATTATTTTTGTCCAACCCCACGCAAACCTCAACGACTTTCAGGCTCCTGTTGTTGTTGATGCAGAATATAGTAGTCTTACCGCTTTTCTAAAAGGGATTTAGATATAGTGCTGAGACATCTCTCACATTATCAAAATAAGTTTTATGAAGAAAATTGACCCGGCCCCATGGGGGCATTATATTTTATTGCTCTTTTTTTTACTGTTACAGACAGGGCTTAAAGCGCAGGTTTCGCAACCTATTGTTAATGCAACATTAGAAGGAATAATTGTGGACAGGCTTACCAATATACCGTTGCATGGTGTTACCATACAGTTAAACGGCGTAACTCATCGTGTACAGACAGATGAAAAGGGAAGATTTGAGTTTCGCACCGGACAAAAACTCCCGTTAACGATACTCATTAGCTATATAGGATACCGGTCTGACACATTGGTCGTTACCCGTTCGCCTGTGCGGCTAAGTTTAGAGCCATCGGAAGAGACCCTGAACGAAGTGGTAGTAGTTGGATATGGTACCTCGCGAAAACGCGATGTAACAGGTGCCATCACACAAATAAAGGGAGATGCCTTGAATGACCGCCCTTTGTCGAACGTATTGCAGGGTATTCAGGGAAAAGCACCCGGTGTGGATATTACCTCCAATTTGCGGCCGGGAGGAGTGGGCCAGATAACGATCCGGGGTAACCGGTCGATCACCGCGTCTAACGACCCCCTGTATGTAGTCGACGGAATACCTATTACGGCGAGCGAAGCTTCCGTGATAAATTCAAAGGACATTGCCTCTATTGAAATATTGAAAGATGCATCCGCCACGGCGATATATGGCTCCAGGGGAGCAAACGGCGTAATCCTGATCTCGCTTAACCAGGGAAAGAAGGGACAGGTGAGCGTAAATATTGATGGAAGCACCTCATTAGACCACATCCATTCTACTACCGAATGGATGAATTCGGCAGAGTTATTAAATTGGCAACGCCAGGCGTATATCAACGGAGGTACCTACACGGGTAAATACGGAACAGCTCCCGACCCTGATTTTGATATCTCAACCTTTGCCGGGGGCGAAGAAAATGGCATAAGGGTCATAAAAAATGCTTACCAATGGGATGCCGATGGCAATGTTGTCCTGCGCGATGCCACTGCTGCTGAAATTGCCGGCGGTTATGCCAACCGCGTGCCGGTTTATCTTCCCGGAAACCTGCTGAACCAAAACTGGACAGACCTTGTTTCGCGCCTGGCAGTAACCAATAATTACAGTCTTTCGTTATCTTCGGGTACCGACAAATCCAGCCTCTATTTTTCCGGTGGGATTTTAAACCAGAAAGGCGCAATGATCGATCAGGACTATAAACGGTATAATGTCACCCTCAAGGGTGATGTATCCCCCCGCCAGTGGATTAAAATTGGTTTATCAACTAATGCAAGCTATTCCCTGCAGAATTATGGGGTGGCAGAGAATTCCTCGAACGCAGGAGGAAAAGACTCTTATAGCCAGGCGCTCGCCCTGATGCCATACGCGCCCGCTTATGATGAACAGGGCAATATCCTGAACACCAACAGAAGCGGACTCTCGGCGCATAATGTATTGTTAAATATCGAAAACGCAACGAATGAACATATTCAATATACTGTATTGTCGAATGCATTTGCCGAAATAAGATTTGCTCCATGGCTCAAATACAACGTCAAATTCGGTGCGCAATATACGGGTACGGAGTACGGATCTTTTTACGGGCCTGATTATACCAACCCCTTCTCGGCTGTCGGAACAGCCCCGCTCATTGGATACAATACCCATAATAAGCGGCTTTCGTGGGTGGCAGAGAATCTTCTTACCTTTAACAAGCGTTTCGGGGTCCACGACCTGCAAGCGGATGTTTTGCAGTCATCGCAGGAAAACAAATCCAACGGTATTAATATAAGGTCACAGGATATTACGTTTCCCAGTTCCCTTTGGTATAACCTGGGTGCAAACGACTTAGGAAAACCCATGGGCTACGGCACATCTTATAGCCGGTTTTCGCTCTTGTCGTACATGGGGCGCATCAACTATAGCCTGAACAATAAATACCTGCTCACAGCTACAGGAAGGTGGGATGGCGCTTCGGTATTGGCAGAGGGGCATAAATATGATTTTTTCCCTTCTGTGGCAGTGGCCTGGAAGCTGGAAGAAGAAGAGTTCATTAAATCATTGGGCTGGGTAAATCAGTTAAAAGTACGGTATGGATGGGGGAAAACAGGCAATTCGTCGGTATCGCCGTACACCACGTCGGGAACAATAGGCAGTGCCGCGTATGTTTTTGATGAAACGCAATCCCCGGGATACAAATCGGCATCGATACCCAACCCGGATTTAAAATGGGAGAAAACGTCGCAGCAAAATATAGGGATCGACTTTGCTGTACTGGCTAACCGGTTATCCGGAACGCTCGAACTGTATGAAGCCAATACCAGCGATCTGCTGTTATCCCGTTCAATTCCCACCGTGTTAGGATACAACAGTATCCTGGCAAATATCGGAAAGACTTCTAACAAAGGAATTGAACTTTCGGTTACCAGCAAAAATATAGAAAACAAAAACTTTTCATGGCGTACCGAATTAACCTGGAGTAAAAACAAAGAAAAGATCGTTGAATTAGCTGACGGAAAAGTAGACGATGAAGGAAACGACTGGTATATAGGATATCCGATTGCTGTATTCCGCGACTATCAGTACGATCGCCTGTGGCAGGCAGATGATCAGGATGCGCGCTTGATCGAACTGTATAAAAAAATAGGAAATATCACAGCCATTCCTGGTCAGGTTAAGGTGCGGGACCAGGAACTGGTGGAGGTGCCCGCCGGTACGGAAGGCGCAAAATCAGTAACACTAAACTCCGGTGAAGTGGTTACCTATCTCGATAACGGTTTCGGAACGATCAATGATAAGGATAAATACATTCTGGGCAGCAATCGTCCGAAATGGTCGGGCGGCCTTATCAATTCTTTTACTTATAAGAATTGGGATTTTAGCTTCTTTTTTTATGCCCGCACAGGTAATCTTTATTACGGGGCCCTGCAAACATACGGCCGCCGTGTAGAGAAGGATACCTGGAGTGCCGGTAATCCGGGTGCAAAGTATCCTCAGCCTACCACAGCTACTTTTACCAATTACAACAGTGTACGTAATTATGTGAGCGGATCACTCGTGTCCCTACGGTATATTTCACTGGGTTATTCGCTTAATCAGCGCTTGCTGGATAAATGGAAAATTGGAAAACTGCAGGTTTACGGGCAGGTTTTAAATCCATTTATCTGGGGAGGAGAGGCAGTGAAAGCAGGTTTGAATCCAGACGATATAGAAGGCTGGGAGACGGCTGCGGCGGCCCAGAGCGGCGGACAAACGTCTAACACGATATTGCTGAGAAGTGTGGTGCTTGGGCTGCGCGTAAGTTTATAGAAATGTTGTTTCACTTAAAGATGGCAGATATCCATCATAAATATAAGACAAATGAACACAAAAAGATTACATATAAAATTAGCAGGCATTTTCCTGCTGACATTGATAATCTCCATTTTTGGGTCCTGCAAAAAGTTCCTGGATGAAGAAATGGTTTCGACCATCACGCAGGACTATTTTGAGACAGAAAAGGGATTAGACGAACTGATAGTGGCCAATTATAACATCCTTCGCTGGAAATACGGTTTTATGGAGGGCCCTTTTTTGTTTGAAACAGGCAACGATATCGTGGAACCGCAGGATAATAGTTGGGCTACGTATAGTCCCGCAGTGTGGTCGGCATCCGGCGAAGCAGGTACTTATGCCAATAACCTGATGGGATATTTTCAGCAGCAGTTGCTGGGTGCTTATCCTATTATCAACGATTGTAACAAGGCTATTGAAATTATATCGGGAAAGGCGCCTGGCAAATATGGCACCGATGCGGGTTATGCGCAAACGCGTTTATCAGAGATCTATTTTCTACGGGCCTATGCTTACTACCTGCTGGTCACCCAATTAGGAGATGTGCCTTTCCCGCTGAAAAGCAGTAACGCCCTGCCTGCGAACTTCTACCTACCGAAGGCCACTTCGGCAGAAATATATGCCAGGCTAATTCAGGATGTCCGCTTTGCAGTTGATCATCTCCCTCTGGCTGGTCAAACGCAAAAAGGCCGGATCACAAAATCGGCGGCGGCACACTTCCTGGCCAAACTTTATTTAACGCGCAGTCAGGGTGCCGCCTATAAAACCTATAGAAACGCCGATGGATCGATAGATCCCAACCGGCAGGAAGCATATCTGGGCCTGCTTTATAAAGGCGAAGGGACAAACGATCTTGATTCGGCCATATACTATGCAGATCAGGTAATCACATCGGGCATATCCCTGGCAGGTGATTACTGGGATCTATTCAAGGTATCGCGGGGTGACTGGAGTAATGAGTCAAACCCTGAAATTATACTGCAGGCTTCATACGGCAACAACCTCGATAACGGGCGTTATGGCATGCGAACCGACGCAGCTTTTACAGCAGATTACCGGAATGCGGCCTGGAATATCCCCAGCTGGACCTGGAACTACGGGCTGCTGAAGGGACAGGGCTTCTTATCAACCGATTGGGGCTATGATGTGTTTACAGACAAGGAAAACGATTCGCGTTTTGAAAAAAGCTTTCAGATTGAATATGAAAGCGCCTCTTTTGACAATGCATCGCAGACTGACGGTCCCGGGCTAAGTTATACCAATGCGCGAAATTCGTCACTCACCTGGCAAGCCAGTGATGCTGCCTATTTTAACACCCTGATAAAACCAGGCTATAAGCGGCCTTCCTGGAATGCAAGAGAGGCAAAAGCCGGCGAACACAAGATTGGTACGGGCGACCTTGGCCTGGTATTTTTAGAGAATACCAAAGAAACAGCCATAGCATATGAGGAAGCCCTGGCCCAGCCTTATGTGTTATATCCCCGCTGGGTGAAACAGGACGGCAAATACTATTACAGGAAAACAGGAGCCGACCGGTTAAACTCCTCAACGGGCTTGCTCCTGGGACGCAAGGTACGGCCATCTTCGCGCAAATTTATAGACCCAAACAGAAGTACGGTGGATAACCACTTCGGGACACGCGATGTAGCTATTTTCAGATTGGCGGAAACATATCTCATCCGGGCTGAAGCCTACGGACGAAAAGGCGACTATGGTAAAGCCATTGACGATATCAACGTGCTGCGTGCCCGTGCATCGTATAAAGCGGGTGAAAAGCGGGCCGAAGTACTTGCCCGCTTGTATCCGGGAGCGCAAAACCTTCAGGAGGCGGAACGGACCTATCCTTATGAATCGGCATCTAATACCTTTGATAAGATCAGGGTGAACGCTTCTTATTGGGACGGAAGTTCGGCAGCTTCCATAGCAGAAAACTATCCGCCGGAAGCCAGCACGCCGGAAAAACGGTTTATTCATTTTATATATAATGAATACTCGCGCGAATTTAATTCGGAGCAGATAGTATATGAAGGGATACACCATGCAGGCATACAATTGGAACGCGTGCTGCATCATTCCCAACTGGCTTCTTCGAAGTCAGGAAACTGGCCTTCCTCCGATAATCCGGTAAACGGTAACGGGCAGGATGGGAATGGCAAAGGTGTTTTCAGCGCAACCCATACGTTTAAACCGTTTCCGCAATCCTATATCAATATGTTGACGAATGAGCAGGGAACAACCCTCGACGCAAGTGAGAGAAGCCGGTATCAGAATCCTGGGTATTAAGTGTTAACGGAAAAGGAATCAATAAAAGATGTGAAATAAATCTAAGAAGATGAAAGTAAAACCGGGTAAATTTTTATTTTTAATGGCCATGGCCATGGCTGGACCAAGTGTAACATGGGCACAAAAGAAAAGTTCAACAGCTGCGGGAGATAAGCGTCCGTTAAATGTATTATTCCTCATTTCGGATGATATGAGGGCTGAGTTGAATATTTATGGCAGTCAAATGGCCCAAACTCCTAATCTGGACCAACTTGCAAGACAAGGGGTAAGATTTGAGCGGGGTTACTGCCAGTATCCGCTATGCGGGCCATCACGCGCTTCTATACTAACAGGCCGCAGGCCCACAACCAGTGGCCTTTATGGAAACAGGGAATGGTTTGGGGCCACTTTTCCCGATTGGGTAAGTTTGCCTAAATATTTCCGTCAGCATGGCTACGTTACGTTGCGGACCGGCAAGGTTTTTCATGGCGGGATTGACGATACCGAAGCCTGGGACCAGGGTGGTGAAAAGCGTTTGTGGAGCAACCCAATCAATACGTCTGCTCCCTCCTATGTGTCTCCCGAAGAGTATTGGGCAAAATTTGATCAGAGTATACCCAAAACCACTCCCGGTGCTGAGGCAAACCCATATTCCGACCGATGGCAAGCAGTGGAAGGAGACTCTGCAAAAACACTGGGAGATACCAAAGTGGCCAATCGCGCTATAGAATATATTAAAGAAAGCAAAAAGACCGGGAAGCCATTTTTTATTGCCTGCGGATTTTCAAAGCCTCATTCGCCATTAGTTGCACCTAAGGATTTTTTTGATCTTTACCCTGTTGACAAGATTATTCTTCCTCCCGATTTTGCTTCCCTTCCAGCGGTTCCCGTTGGATTTCCCGGCGGGGCTATACGGACAAGGAATGCAGATCTATTCGTCAACCGCTCTGCCTCCCCGGAAGAGGCGAGGGCCATGATCCGGGCGTATTTAGCTTGTGTGAGTTATGTGGATTGGAATGTTGGCCGCGTATTGGCCGAACTGGACCGGCAGGGACTCCGGGAGAATACGATCATCGTTTTCTGGGCCGACCATGGCTATCAGCTCGGAGAGAAAGGTAAGTGGTCGAAGGCCGGATCCCTTTGGGAGCAGGGAGCCCGTGTACCTTTTTTCATTCTGGACCCAAGGGCCAAAGGCAACGGGAAATCTTCTCCCAGGGTAGTCGAATTGCTCGATATCTATCCTACTCTGGCCGACCTGTGCGGATTACCAAAACAGGAAGGGCTTGACGGAGTGAGTCTGGCGCCGCTATTGGATGATCCATATAAACCATGGGACCGGCCTGCATATACCATTTGGAACGAACATGGAAAAGGGATCACAGGCGTGTGCGTACGAACGGAACGATGGCGTTATGCAGAGTTCTTTGGCATTGGCGCCGGAACTTTTCTCACTGATCCCATCAACGACCCTTACGAATTGGTAAACATGGTCAATGATCCGAAATACAAAGACGTCGTTTCGCAACTGCATGGTTTGGCTTCAGCTTATGTAGCGGGCAAGACGGAACTCTCAAAACCCGCTACAAAATAAACTGCCCGGTTCAGATGCTAAAATTTGCTTATACATCATGCTGTGTGCAGGCACATGAATAATGACCGCGGGTAGCATCTGTTCCTGACGATTTCCTAAGCAGAGCCTGACCAAGGCCTGATCATATCAGGATCTCATCAGCATCATGTCAGTCTAATGTTAGACTTTTATTTAACATTAGACTGACATGATGCTAACCTTATGAGGCGCAGGTAACGTTTGGTCGGAAGTTCGATACCGCTATTAGCTGATATTTCTTAAATATGGGTCAAACTTTAACAGCAGTTGTGTTAACTCTCTAAGATCATTACTGGAAAGGTTTATTTTTTACATAGTAAAGGCAGGCAACTTCTTCTTAAAAAGCCTGGTAGTCAAAAAACGATTTAGCTTTAGTTAAAATTACATTCCATTTTTTGTATATCTAAGCTTTTTTCTTTGCTTTGTGTTATAAAGAGTGATCTGTGTAAAATGGTGGCTTTAAATGAACTAACCGAAAATGATCTGGTTTCTTTGTTAAGTGAAGATGACCATCAGGCATTTACAGAAATTTATAATCGTTTCTGGCACAAGCTTTTCGCTGTAGCCTATCATAGGCTAAAGAGCGAACCTGATGCGGAAGAAGTAGTTCAGGATGTTTTTCTGAGCTTGTGGAGACGCCGGAGGGAAATGCAGTTAACCTTCACTTTGTCAACTTACCTTTCAGTAGCCGTAAAATATCAGATCATAACTAAACTGGCCCGCATACGGCGCAGGGATGAACACTTTAATTCACTCGGCCAACTGCCCGAACCGGGGATTGACAGCACTTCCGAATGGCTGTCTGAAAAAGAACTTAAAGAACGCATAGCAGAGTGTGTAAACACGCTTCCGGAGAAATGCCGGATCGTCTTTTTAATGAGCCGGGAAAAGGGGCATACCCACCGTCAGATTGCAAGTGAACTTAATATTTCGGAGAAAACTGTGGAGGGTCATATTTCGAAGGCTCTGTTTATCTTAAGACGATCACTCAACATATCGTTACCACTGCTACTTTTTATTTTAAAAAAATAATTCAAGAAAAAGCAAGGGATAGGCGGGCACTGATAGACTATATATTAAAACGACGCTAACTCATGACCGAAGAGCCTGAAAAATATGACATTAAGGAACTTGCTGAAAAGTTTCTGAGAGGAAAGATATCTGGTGAAGAACGAACTTATTTTGAAAACTGGTACGCTGACTTTAACGATGAGCACTTAAACCTGAACAATAGTAAATATAAGGATGCCGAAGAAATGCGGCATTCTATCCTGACGATGGTTGAAGCTGAGATTGAAAAAGAAGAAGTTCCTTTTGCTGCCCGGAAATCCTCTTTAAAATGGTACCGTTTTGCTGCAGCCGCGTCTATAGCGCTCTTTCTGGGCATAGGGCTTCTCTTTTTCATTCACAGGCAACCAGTTCTGCTTTCAAAATCAGGAAGTACGGATCACGTCGGGGGAAAGAATACGGCGATTCTGACATTGGCAGATGGGAAAAAAATCATACTAAATAATGCTAAAGAGGGTGAACTTGCCAGGGAAGGAAATATGGTGATCAGGAAGACTTCAGAAGGTCAGGTCGTTTGTGAGATGGCTGGCGGTGACAGCCGGGGCAAATCCTCATCTGAAGAAAATTACCATACGATCTGTACACCCAGAGGAGGGCAATACCAGATTGTTTTGGAAGACGGCACCAGGGTATGGCTGAATTCTGCTTCTACGATGAAGTTCCCATCTCATTTTAAAGGAGACGAAAGAAAGGTTGAACTAACAGGCGAGGCCTATTTTGAAGTTGCCGATAATGCCTCCATGCCGTTCCTGGTAACATCGGGCAACCAGCTTTTACGGGTATTGGGAACTCATTTTAATGTAAACGCCTATCAGGATGAAGGGACCATTAACACCACGCTAATTGAGGGAAAAGTTAAAGTTTCTCAGATCAGCGGCGGAAAATCCAGGCTGATAGAACCAGGGCAGCAGGCAAGACTTGGCAGCGGCATAGAGCTTTTGAATGTGAATGCCGGCGACGTAATAAGCTGGAAGAACGGGTACTTTGTTTTTTCGGGAGAGAAAGTTCAGAACGTGATGAAACAGATCTCGCGATGGTATGATGTTGATGTAACCTATGAAGGAACGGTAACCTCAGAAACATTTGTCGGTTCGATACCCCGGGATAAGCCGTTAACTGAAGTTCTGAGAATTCTGGAACTGACTAAAGAGGCAAAATTCAGAATTGAAGGAAAGGAGGTAGTTGTGTCTTCATTTTAACTCTCTCTTACCGCAATCTTCGAATCTGAAAGGACCTTTCATTAAGGCCTTTTAATCCAATCTATAAACAAATAATAACCTAAGTTTATGAGAATTTTTACGCTTTTTAAGTGTAGGGCGCTTTCTTTTTACCCTGCCGGATCCTTCTATGTCATAAAATTTGTGGCAGTTTTACTATTCACAGTCGCCCTGCAGTTGTCGTTAGCGGGGCAAAAACTTAAAATTAATATTTCTGAAAAGAACGCGCCTTTGGAACGTATTTTTAATGCAATACGCTCACAAACGAATTACAATTTCGTCTACACACGGGAGATGCTTGAAGGTGCCAGGCAGGTAAGCATAAACGTTACCAATGCATCGCTTAGCCAGGTACTCGATCTTTGCTTTAACGGACAGCCGCTTAGCTACAGGATTGATCAGAATACCATTATCATATCCCGCAACAGGCAATCGGATAAAGACCGGACCCCGGTGCCCGGCCAGACGCAGCTTCAAAAAAAACGGGTTACGGGTATTGTGAGAGATACTGTGGGACCAATGCCGGGAGTATCGGTAAAAGTGAAAGGGACGCCAAACATTGGCACCCTTACCGACGAGAACGGGCGCTATGTGCTGGATGTGCCCGATGAAAATGTGGTTTTGGTAGTTACTATGGTAGGCTATGTTACACAGGAACTGCCGGTAAAAGGGAAAACCGTTATAAACGTTTTGATCAGGCCGGCCGAAAATCAATTGGAAGAAGCTGTAATCGTCGCTTTTGCAACCCAGAAAAAAGAGTCGATCGTTGCTTCTATCACTACAATTAATCCGAGCGAGCTGAAGGTCCCGTCGAGCAACCTGACCACCGCACTGGCCGGAAGGCTCGCCGGGGTGATTGCTTATCAGCGAAGCGGAGAACCAGGACTGGACAATGCCGATTTCTTTATCCGGGGCGTTACTACCTTCGGATATAAAAAGGACCCTCTTATCCTGATCGACGGCGTAGAGCTTACCAGTACAGACCTTGCCCGCATGCAGCCTGACGACATAGAAAGCTTTTCTATCCTTAAGGATGCCACCGCATCTGCTTTATACGGTGCAAGAGGGGCAAACGGGGTTATCCTGGTCAAAACAAAAGAGGGAAAAGAGGGGAAGGCAAAGATCAGTGCGAGGCTTGAGAATACTATTTCGCAGCCCACCCAAAATATAGAGCTGGCAGATCCGGTAACCTATATGAGGCTTAATAATGAGGCCGTATTAACACGCGACCCATTGCAACCCTTACCCTATTCTGATGACAAAATAGAAAATACCGTTCCGGGATCCGGATCGCTCATTTATCCTGCTACGGACTGGAAAAAAGCGCTTTTTAAAGATTATACGATGAACCAGCGCTTCAATCTGAATGTAAATGGCGGCGGAGGTGTCGCCAGGTATTACGTGGCAGGATATTTCGGCCAGGATAACGGGATCCTGAAAGTAGATAAGCGAAATAACTTTAATAATAACATCAGCCTGAAAACGTATTCACTTCGCTCCAACGTCAATGTAAACCTCTCAAAAAGTACGGAGATGATCATCAGGTTAAGCGGCGCGTTCGATGATTACACAGGACCGGTTTATGGCGGGGCAGATATGTATAAGAGGGTTATGCGGGCCAATCCGGTGCTGTTTTCGCCGTATTATCCTATTGACGAAGACCATAAGTTCGTCAAGCATATCATGTTTGGAAATTATGATGCCGGCAATTATCTCAATCCATACGCCGATATGGTAAAAGGATATAAAGATTATTCCCGGTCTAATATGATTGCACAATTTGAAGTAAAACAAGACCTGTCAGGATTGGTTAATGGACTGAATTTCAGAACAATGGTAAATACCACGCGGTCAACATACTTTGATGTATCTCGCTCATATAATCCTTTTTGGTACCAGTTACAATCGTATGACGCCCGAACCGGGGAATACCGGGTAGGTATTCTGAATGAAACTACCGGAACAGAGTACCTGGGTTACAGCGAGGGCGCAAAAGACATCGCCTCCAGCCTGTATCTTGAATCGGCCCTGAATTATGGCCACACGTTTGCCCAGAAACATTATATAAGCGGTCTTCTGGTGTTTATTATGCGGCAAAGCCTGAATGGTAATGCCGGTGATGTTCAGTCGTCTTTGCCCTTCCGTAACACAGGGCTTTCGGGCAGGGCCACTTATTCGTACAGTAACCGGTATTTTACAGAAGTTAATTTCGGTTATAACGGCTCCGAGCGTTTTTATAAAACAAACCGGTTCGGCTTTTTCCCCTCGGCCGGTGCGGCGTGGAGTATTTCAAACGAACGGTTCTGGGAGCCCCTGAAAAACACGGTCAATAACTTTCGGTTGCGTGCTACCTATGGCCTGGTTGGAAATGATGCGATTGGCAATGTGAATGACAGATTTATGTACTTGTCGAACGTAAACATGGACAACCCGGGGCGTGCGGCAACCTTCGGAAGAGATAATACCTATACCAGGAACGGGATTTCGATTTCCCGCTATTCAGATCCCGATATCACCTGGGAAACATCGCAAAAGCTCAACCTTGCTTTGGAACTGGGCCTTTTTAACAAGGTTAATTTTATCGGTGAGTACTTCAGCGAAAAAAGAAAAAATATCCTGATGACCCGTGCAGGTACTCCTGCTACCATGGGACTCGAGGCCCAGCCAAGGGCCAATGTAGGAAAGGCAGAGGGAGAGGGCGTCGACCTGTCACTTGATTACTCGCAATCTTTCAGCCGGAACCTCTGGATCCAGGGAAGGGCTAACTTTACCTACGCCACCAGTAAATTTGTTGTTTATGAAGAACCGCTTTACACGAAAGAGTGGTGGAAAGCACATGCAGGCTATCCGATATCGCAGGAGTGGGGCCTGATTGCCGAACGTCTTTTTGTAGACGATTACGAAGCTGCTAATTCTCCAAAACAGAACTATGGTGTTTACGGAGGCGGAGATATTAAATTCCGCGATGTTAACGGCGACGGACAGATCACTAATCTGGACCAGGTCCCGATAGGATATCCTACGACTCCTGAAATTGTTTATGGGTTTGGTTTCTCTGTCGGCTATAAAAAATTTGATTTTTCTTCTTTCTTCCAGGGAGTGGGACGCGAATCGTTCTGGATCGATGCGGAGGCCACTGCCCCCTTTGTTCCATTTTATTATCAGTCAGAAAGGGATGGCAATGCAGCCATATTAGGATATCAGGTACGGAACCAGCTTATAAAAGCATATGCTGATGATCACTGGTCTGAGGAAAACAAAAACCTGTATGCCCTTTGGCCAAGGCTTAGTCCGGATATTAATAGTAACAATACGCAAAGGAGCACCTGGTTCATGCGCAACGGCGCTTTCCTCCGGTTAAAACAGGTAGAGCTGGGCTACACGCTTACTGAGAAGTTTACCCGCAGGATCGGTTTATCCAAACTCAGGATATATGCCAACGGGACCAACTTATTCTCGTGGACCAACTTTAAGCTATGGGATATTGAAATGGCAGGTAACGGCCTGGGATATCCTGTCCAGAAAGTGTTTAACATAGGTGTAAATGTCTCATTATAAATTAATCAGCTATGAAGATAATAAAAACAACGATCATCCTGTCGCTATTGGTGGTGTACAGCGCCTGCAATAAGTTTATGGATATCGTGCCGGATAATATTGCAACTATTGAAAATGCCTTCACTATGCGGGCAACAGCCGAACGGTTCCTGTTTACCTGTTATTCTTACATGCCGGAACATGGAAGCCTGTCGGCCAACCCGGCTTTTACCGCCGGCGACGAGTTCTGGTTCAGGCTAAACTTCAAAGATTTTGATGCCCCCGGCAGGCAGATCGCTTTAGGCAATCAGAATGTTGTTGAACCATATATCAATTGCTGGCAGGGAATAATGCAGGGAAAAGACCTGTATGAAGGGATCAGGCAGTGCAATGTTTTTCTGGAGAACATTCCCAATGTGCCGGATATGACCGAGGGCGAACGCACCCGCTGGATAGCCGAGGCAAAGTTCCTGAAAGCCTATTATCATTTCTGGCTGTTCAGAATGTACGGTCCCATCCCGCTGATCAGGGAAAACCTGCCGGTATCGGCCGCGCCCGAACAGGTGCAGGCAGAAAGAACCCCTGTAGATGAGTGCGTTAATTACATCGTAGAACTCCTGGACGAGGCAGCACCCGGTTTACCGGAGAAAATAACAGACGAAACGGCTGAGCTGGGTCGCATTACACGGTGTATTGCTTTATCGGTGAAAGCCTATGTATTGGTAACTGCTGCCAGTCCGCTGTTTAACGGCAACTCTGATTACAGTCAGTTTGCGAACCTGGACGGGACGAAGCTGTTTAATAAATGATCCTGAAAAATGGAAGACAGCAGCCCGGGCCTGTAAGGAAGCGACAGACCTGTGTGAGGCGCAGGGGTACCGGCTTTATTACTACAATCAGAGCGTTACGCAATACAAAGTCTCTGATACGACGCGGGTACAGCTAAATATCAGGAACGCAGTAACCGACAAATGGAACGCCGAGATCATCTGGGGAAATACCAACAGCATGGTCGAGGTAATTCAGAGACAGGGAATTGTCCGCGGTCTTGATCCTTCAGCAAAATCGAATGCTACACCACGTGGTAATCTGGCCCCGCCTTTAAAAATAGTCGAACTGTTCTATTCGGATAATGGAGTGCCGATAACAGAAGATAAGCAGTGGAACTATAGCAAGCGGTTTGAGCTGAAAAAGGCCACCGCTAATGACAGGTATAATATCAAAGAAGGGTATATAACAGCGGCCCTGAATTTTAACAGGGAGCCCCGGTTTTATGCCAGTCTGGGATTTGACGGCGGGATTTGGTATGGTCAGGGACGCTTTGATGATAACGATACCTGGCACGTGGAGGCTAAAAAGCTGCAGGCGCAAAGCGGCGCAACCGAAGATTCATACTCTGTAACAGGATACTGGCCCAAGAAACTTATTAATATTAAGAATGTAATGACCACATCGAATTACACCATTGAAAGATATCCGTGGCCGGTAATTCGTCTGGCAGATCTCTATCTTTTGTATGCGGAGGCCCTCAACGAAGCTGAAGGACCCGGGCCTGAAGTTTATAAATGGCTTAACCTGGTGCGGGAAAGAGCAGGCCTGCAATCTGTAGAAGATTCATGGACCAACTACTCTATATACAGTGACAAATATAAAACCAAAGAAGGACTGCGTGAGATCATCCACCGGGAAAGAACAGTTGAACTGATGTTTGAGGGACAGCGGTACTGGGACCTGAGACGGTGGAAAGAGGCATTAACGGAGCTGAACAAGCCTATCACAGGCTGGGATATTGAGCAGGAAACTGAAGAAGGTTATTATCGCGAAAATGTATTGTACAGGCAGTTGTTCCGTTCGCGCGATTACTTCTGGCCTGTAAAGGAAAATGAACTGCTTACCAACAGAAAGGTAGTGCAAAGCTATGGATGGTAACCGAAGTTTTATTTTAAAATTTAAGTTCATGAAATTTTACAATTATTTACTTTCTTTCTTCTTGGTCCTGATGATCTTTTCGGGATGCAAGGAAGATAAATTGATATCTCCGTTAAATCAGGAAGGCGCCGCACCGGGGCCGGTGACTAATGTGAGGGTGGAAAATCTTCACGGCGGTGCCAGGTTTACCTATAGTATGCCCACAGATGAGGACCTGCTTTATGTAAAGGCAGTATTTGATATCAGAGAGGGGTATACCCGCGAGGTCAGGGCCTCATATTATACCAACAGTTTGACGATAGACGGATTCCCTGCTACCGATGAATACAAGGTAAAACTATATGCAGTGAGCAGGAGTGAAAAAGTGTCAGATCCGGTGATTGTCAGCATACACCCGCTGACACCTCCGGTGCAGGAAATATTCGAAACCTTGAGCATCAGCGAAACATTCGGCGGGATACATCTGACCTTTCAGAACACTGAGGCGGCAAGTGTTGCTGTAACTGTTTTAACGCCTAACGAACTCGGTAAACTGGCTCCGGTAGAGACCTTCTATACAAAAACAGTTAACGGAAGCTTTTATTCGCGTGGATTTGAACCTGTAGAGCGAACTTTTGGTGTCTTTGTGCGCGACAGATGGGGAAATCTATCCGACACGGTGAAGGTGGCGTTAACCCCGGTCTATGAAGAATTGTTCGACCGGACAAAGTTCCGCGCGTTGCAGTTGCCAGGTGATAATTATGTGCCGCAAGCCAGCCAATGGGGAATGGAAAAGATGTGGAACGGGATTTCAAACGACCACGAGGATATATTCCAGACAATGGTGGGAAGCGGGGTGCCGAGCACATTTACCATTGATTTGGGTATAACCGCACAAATCAGCCGTTACAAACTGTTCCACAGGGCCGGCGAAAATATTTATTCCGGGGCCGCGCCAAAGCTATGGGAGGTATACGGAAGCAATAACCCCGACACGGATGGAGGCTGGCTGAACTGGGTCTTGCTGATGGATTGTGTCTCTTTCAAACCCTCGGCGCTGCCGGTAGGGACATATACTACCGAAGATGTGCAGTATGGCATTATTAACGGAGAGGACTTTGTATTTCCGGAGAATGTTCCTGCGGTACGTTATCTGCGGTTCAAAATGGTGCAAACCTGGGGCAGAACTGATTTCTTCCATATTTCAGAGCTTAAGTTTTGGGGAAAACCTTCTAATTAAAACATTAAAATGATCAGAAATGAAACGAAATTGTAACATATATTCAGGTATCCTGATTCTGGTTCTTGCCGCTTTATTGGCATCCTGCAGTAAAATGGACGATACTTACAAGGAATTTTTGAAAGGCGGCGAGATTGTTTATATCGGTAAGGCGGATTCTGCAAAGGCGGATCCCGGAAGAAACAGGATACAGCTTTCGTGGCTGGTTCTCGCTGATCCAAAAGTTACGGGAGCAAAGATCTATTGGAACAGCCGGCTCGATTCTCTTGTGATACCCATAAAGAAAACGGCCGACATTGATACGATACGTGTCATGCTGAACGGACTGGCAGAGGGAACATATATATTTGAGATCTATACGTTTGATGATAAAAAAAATTCATCCATGATGACTGAAGTGGTTGGATCTGTTTATGGCGACCTATATGAGAGTGCATTACTAACAAGGCCGCTGACAGAGGCTAATTTTAAGCGGGGAAATGTTAATTTACGTTTTGGGGCGACCAATGAACAGGCTGTGTTTAGCGAAGTTGAATTTACTAATGATCAGGACGAGGCTCAGAAAGTGCGTGTTCCGACAGACTCATTGACTTTTAAGCTGGAGAACTACAAACAAGGCAGCCCATTACGTTACCGTACAGCTTTCATTCCGGCACCCACAGCTATCGACACTTTCTATACAGCGTACGACACCGTGATCCCGGTGGAGGGTGTGCTCGAAAAAGTGCCTTATTCAAAGAGCGCCTGGTCTATCGCGGCATTTAGTTCTGAAGAGCCGAATAATACCAGGCTGGCTTCAAAGCTGATTGACGGAGACATCAACACTTTCTGGATTGCACGTTATTCTGCCAATCCAACGTCTTATCCTAATCATTATGTAACCATAGATATGGGCGCGTTGCGGCCGGTTGACGGGTTTAGTATGGTTCAAAAAACAGGCGACAGAAAGATCAGAAAGCTGGAAATATTTATCAGCGATGACAATAATAACTGGCAAAGCCTGGGACAGTTCGAGCTTCAAAATGTAGAAAGGACCGAGCAATTCTTTACACTGTCTGCTACAGTAACTTTCCGGTATTTCAAGATTGTTCCGATATCAGGCTGGGATTCACAGGCTCAACCCGGACTGGCAGAGATTGGGGCTTTCAGACTTGACTAATAATGGGTTGCAATTAGAGGCCGGGCAAAAGTGACGTTTCTCTAAAATATTACTTTCAGAGAACTAATTTTATTGAGACTTTTGCACCAACAAGAGGCTGTTTTGAAAGCAAACAGCCTCTTCATTATAAATCGTTTAACCAATACGCACATGCTTCGAAAACCAGTTTCTTTTTTATTCATCGCTCTTTTTCAACTGACATTGCCTGCTGTTTATGCACAGCGCGCATCAATACGGGTTACCGAAAAAGCAGAAAAAGGTTCTTTTGCCCTGCTTGCTGCGGGTAAGGCCGTCTCCATTGTGACCGATACAGCCGATGCGGAGGTTACTCAGATAGCAGCAGCGGCCCTTAGCGACGATATCAAGACGCTCACGGGCGCAAAACCGGCGGTGCTTCATGAAACGGCCCCGGCTAAACCGTCCATTATTATTGGCACTTTGGGGCGTTCTGCAGTGATAGACCGGCTGGCATCCCTGGGCAGGATACAGACAGACAGCGTAAAGGGAAAATGGGAAACTTTTTGTATTACGGTAATTGCTGATCAGGAGCACAAAGGTCTGAGATCACTGGTCATTTTTGGCAGCGATCCACGCGGCACTGCTTTTGGCGTTTTTGAATTGTCGAAAATGCTGGGAGTTTCGCCCTGGGTGTGGTGGGCGGATGTTACCCCGGCCAGGCGGCAAAACCTCTACATCGGTGCAGGGACGAACATCATCGGGCCACCCTCTGTAAAATACCGCGGCCTTTTTATAAATGACGAGGACTGGGGAATGCGTCCATGGGCAGCAAAAAACATGGATAAAGATTTGAAGGATATCGGTCCGAAGACCTACGAAAAGGTTTTCGAGCTGATGCTGCGTTTGAAAGCTAACTATTTGTGGCCTGCTATGCATCCGGGCACAAAAGCATTCTGGTATTATAAAGAAAACCCCGAACTGGCTCGTAAGTATGCCATCATCATGGGATCCTCTCATCATGAACCGATGCTGAGAGACACAGAGTTCGAGTGGAATGAAAATTATAAAGAAGAATATGGGAAAGATCACGGTGAATGGCGTTACGATACCAACCGCGATGAGATTTACCGCTTTTTCGACGACCGTGTAAAGCAGGCGGAAAACAATGAAGCTATTTATACCGTAGGTATGCGGGCTACAAAAGACGGCGGGATGGCGGGGCCTTCGGCTACGGAAGGCAAGGTGAAGATCCTGGAAGAAGTCATCCGCGATCAGCGGGAAATACTGGAAAAACGCCTGAAGAAACCGGCCGATGAGGTGCCGCAGGTTTTCTGCCCCTACAAGGAAGTACTTGATCTCTACCGGGCAGGGCTAAAGGTGCCGGATGATGTCACCATTACCTGGGTGGACGACAATCATGGATATATCAGGCAGTTGCCCAACGAAAAGGAACAGAAACGTTCGGGAGGCAGCGGGGTGTATTATCACTTTTCGTACTGGGGACTGCCGCAGGATTACCTGTGGCTGTGCTCAACTTCGCCTGTACTGACATCTTACGAGATGAGCAAAGCATACGATCAGAATGCCCGTACAATATGGGTATTTAATGCCGGTGACATTAAGCCGGCTGAACTTGAGCTGCAGTTCGGAATGGACCTGGCATGGGATGTCAAAGCCTGGAGCCCCGGAAAGGCTCATTCTTATCCTGCATACTGGGCTTCTGAGACGTTCGGAAAGGAATTTGGCGAAAGGATAGGACGGATAAAAGAGACTTATTACCGCCTTGCAGCGTCCGGGAAGCCCGAACATTTGAACTGGGTGTCATTCACTCCCGGTGAAATTCAGACACGATTAAAAGAATACCAGCAACTGGCAGCCGAAACGCAGCAACTGGCCGGAAAGATACCCGAAAGGCTTCAAAATGCTTATTTTGAGCTGGTAGCCTACCCTGTTCAGGCAGCATGCAGCATGAATGAAAAAATGCTCTATGCCAGGGAAAGCCTGAGACTCTCAGGCAGCAGCCAGCCCCTGGCACTGGAATATGCAGCCAAAGCAGAGAAGGCATATGAAAATATCCAAACCCTCACAAAAAAATATAATACAGAGATTGCCGGCGGTAAATGGGACGGCATGATGGATGCGCACCCCCGGGGAAGAGAAATATTCAATGCGCCGAAAGCGGCAACGGCTGATATGCCCGCTGGTGGCACGACGAATAAAACTGAAACTGCAGATTCAGAGTTCGTTTTACCTGCCGCCAGATATGTAAAGAATAACAGGGATAGCAAACAGCTAAAATTGGTGTCAGGCCTGGGATATACAGGTGAAGGGCTGACCGTATTGCCGCCGATAATAAAGACCTTTTCTGAAAAAGATATTGACAATGCACCTTATGCCGATTTCAAACTACCCGTTAAGAAAGGAAAGAATAAAATAGAAGTGAGGTGTTTACCGAACTTTCCGCTGAATCCGGATATGTCTCTGAGGTATGCCTTGTCTGTTAACGGTTCTAAACCCGAATTCGTAAATATCGCAACCCTTGCCGAGACCAAAGAATGGTCTTCAAACGTACTCAGGGGATTCTCGAAAGGAAATTCCATTTATCAAAGTAACAGGGACGAAGAGGTGACAATAAGAATCTATTTTCCAGATCCGGGATTGGTTGTTAATGCGTTGGCTGTAACCTATCCTGATAATAATCCATAACTTATAATTCTATAATTCATGAAGATAAAACCGATCACTTAATTCTTTTTACCAGGCTTGGGAAACACCTGGTGTGTATAGGCCCATTTATGCCATAAGTCCTCCAACTGTTTAACTTTTTCAGGATATTTGGCTTTCAGATCCGTTGTTTCAGTTTTATCGGTTGCCAGATTAAATAAATGCCAGGTACTGTCATTACTCATGGAAACCAGTTTCCAGTCGCCAGAACGCGCATAGCGGGCACCAAAGTGCTCATTGAACAAATCAGCATGACCTCCACTCAGTTTTCCTTTAAAGGAGGAAACAAGACTCACGCCCGTGCCTGGCGGGATAACGTGGCCTTTATAAGTCGCCGGATACTTTGCCCCTGATATTTCCGTAAAGGTATTCATGAAATCCATTACATGCCCTACCTGATCACTGAAGCTCCCTTTCCCGGCAGAAATTCCTTTCGGCCAGAATGCGATCATCGGCGTATGAATCCCACCTTCATACGATTCTGCCTTCCAGTACTGATAAGGGGTATTGGCTACGTTTGCCCAACGCTGTCCGATTGATGTATATGCTGTCGCCGTTCCCGGTTCGTTATCTTTCTTTAGTGAATAGCTGATCTTCTGTCCGTCACGCGTCTCATCCGGACGATCGAAGCCCGGACCATAAGCTGCACAGTTTTCGGCACTTGCCCCATTGTCTGAAAGGAAAACGATCAATGTATTGTCTAACTGCCCCGTTTGCCTCAGGGCATCAATGATACGTCCTATTCCCTGATCCATACAGTCTATCATAGCGGCATGTACGGCCATGGCCCGGGCATCCCATTCTTTGTCGGGATTATTTTCCCATTTTAAATTATCATGCCAGCGTTCAGAGAGTTCGGTCTTTGCCGGATCGATTAATCCCAGTTTGACCATCTTCTCATACCGTGCTTTACGAATAACGTCCCAACCCTCTTTATATGTATCCCTGTATCTGGCGATATCTTTGGGTTTGGCCATCAGGGGCCAGTGCGGCGCGTTTTCTGCTACATAAAGAAAAAACGGCCGGTCAGATTTTGCATAACCTTTTATATAGGCTACTGCGGTATCGTTTATGGCATCGGTGTGATAATAATCTTTAGGCACACTTTTTATCGGCCTGGTGCCGCTTACCAGGCTAAAAGGATCAAAATAGTCAACTACTCCCCATATGGTACCAAAGTATTTTTCAAATCCCCGGCTCGTAGGATACTGACTGATAGGTGAAAAATCACCATAGTCCTTCTGGTGATTCAGCCAGGCTAACTGCTCCTGACGGCCTGGCTGCGCATTGGTATTAGACACATGCCACTTACCCGACATAGCTGTGTGGTAGCCGGCAGACCGTAATACTTCAGCAAGAGTAACGGCATTTTCGGTAATATGCCCCAGATAGCCGGGCTCATCCTCAGCATCGGTCATTTTGCCGATTCCCGCCTGCTGATTGTATAGACCGGTAAGCAGCGACGCCCTTGTAGGACAACAGCGCGAGGTATTGTAAAACTGTGTATACCGGATACCATTTCTTGCCAGATAGTCAATATTAGGCGTGTGGATCTCGCCCCCATAACAGCCTGCATCTGAAAAGCCCATGTCATCAGCAAGGATGACAATGATGTTCGGCCTTGATACTGGCAGCACTTTACTTATCTTCTGCTTTTTCTTAAACCCTGTAAAGGCCAGCAGACCGACGGCAAAAACAGAAAGGAATAACAAAGGTTTCTTCATAAACTGAATCTTTAAACAATAAATATCATATTATTCTTTTAATAAACCGGTATAATTTACTCCGCTTTTTCCATGGAAAAGGGTAAACCAGGCATCGCTTAAATTGATTTAGCGAAAAAATTCCGGGGGAAATAAAATTATATTCAGGATTTTCTTTTTCAATTTCCGCAGGATTTTCACGGGCTACTATCCAAAAGGATACCGCTATCCTTTTGGATAGTAGTATCTTTTTAATAGTAAAGGTAAGTATGTTTGCTCCATAAAAAAAGAAAATGAAAACAGTAAAAATCACCTATTGGATCACAACAATAATTGTTGCCCTGATGATGACCTATTCAGCATTCGCTTACTTAACGCAGGAAGTGATGACCCAGGCATTTCATCATCTGGGCTATCCGGATTATTTCAGAAAGGAACTCGCTATAGCCAAACTAATTGGCGTGGTTTGTCTGCTGGCGCCCTTCACGCCAAGGGTTAAAGAATGGACTTACGCCGGCTTTACCATCATCTTTATTTCAGCATTCGTTGCACATACCAGCTCCGGAGATCCTGCTGCTGCCTGGATGGCGCCTGTTATATTTTTAGCGCTGCTGGCCGTATCCTATATCACGTATCATAAAAAACAAACTGCTGTAAAATAGCTCCTGATCACATCTTCAGGTATGCTATTAAAATAAATATATCTCTAATGAAAAAGATCCTTCATATTATTTCAAGCCCAAGAGGCGAGGCATCGTTCAGTATCAAACTGGGGCATGCAATTATACAAAAAATTCAGGCTGCCTACCCGGGCAGTACGGTTAAGGAAGTGGACCTGGTCAAAAAACAATTCCCTCATCTGGAAGAATCCCACCTGGTTTCTTTTTTTACGCCGCCGGCAAACCGGACTCCTGAAAATACTGCTGCCATAAAGCACTCCGATGATGCTATCGGGGAAATCCTGGATGCAGATATAATCGTTATCGGCGCTCCCTTGTACAACTTTAGCATCCATTCAACTTTAAAAGCCTGGTTCGACCATATTGCAAGGGCTGGTGTTACTTTTAAATACGATGAAAACGGCGTGGAGGGATTAATTAAGGGCAAAAAAGTTTATATTGCCATGTCGTCGGGCGGAATTTATTCCGAAGGGCCGATGCAGTCGTATGATTTTGTTTCTCCTTATTTGAAAATCATTCTTGGCCATATTGGAATGACCGACGTGACGGTATTTCGTGCAGAGGGCACTTCTCTTCCCGGAATACAGGATACTGCTTTGGAAAAAGGCATTGATAGTATTAAAATATAAGAGTCACCTTTTCTACCCGCTTCCGCCAGGCTCAACCTGCTTAGTTAAAAACAGGAATGTTATAAAGAGACCGTCTTACATTGCTGCAGGATGGTCTCTTTACTTATTCTTTATGGGCATAAAACCGGTATGCTTATTTTTTTAAATGATCTGGAAAAACAACTTTGCTTAGCGTCTTTTTTGCCTTTTCCAGTTTTTCAACAAAAAAAGGATCGTTAGCATGGCTTTTAAGGTCATTATTTATGATCGGTTTTCCGAACCCCTTTTCATAAACTATTTTCTTAACTGTCGGCATAATAACTCCTTATATTTTATATTCTATCAAAATTACGATTTTATTTTCCTTTTTACAAGGAACGCCTCATAATTAACATTTCGCTGAAAACCGAAAAAAGCACCGTCTATGTCAGCAACCGAAATACTAACCTGCTCTGGAACTGAACTCCTGATCGCCGGGTCCGGACCGGGGCTTTTTGCAGGCTGTTCAGCAATACTGGTCTTTTTCTGTGTTAGAACAACGGTACCTTCCCTGATTGTATAGTGCAGAGGCTGCTTGCCAAAGATGACTTTAAGCACATCTTCAATATTAGCTCCGTCAACCTGTATGTTTACGGGCTTCGCCTGCTTTAAAAGTCTCTCCTCATATACAAAGTCATAACCACTTTTTAATCTTAATTCATTTAAAACGGATTTTAAAGGAGCATTAGTCCTTGATATACTGATTTTTTGTGCTAAACCAATTGCGCTGACCTGCATCAGGGTAGCGATTAATAAAAATGTGGTCAGACGCATAACAAGAAGAATTTTATGGATGTAGCCAGGAGGTGTACCCGATTTCTTTAAGTAAATTTTATACATTTGAAGAGTTTGGATTTCACAGCATGCTTTTTGCTTTCAGGGACAAGAGCGGCTGTGGGTAGTTAATAAATTAATTAAATGAAGCCAGACTTTATGACCGGTCCCGATTGCAGTCGGGACTGGCCTCTTTTTTCCGGATTATCTGAAATTGTACTTATTTGCTTACAATAATCTTCCTCCCTTCAATTTTAAAATGAATATTTCCAGTTAGTTCTAGAATGCTGAGTACTTTAGAAACCTTGTTAAATCTGGAAACCGATCCGCCAAACTTTTGGTCCGGAATTTCACCTGTATATACCACTTCGACATTATACCAGCGGGCAATCTTTCTCATAATGTCCTGTATATTTTCATCATCAAACATAAACTTGTGATTTTTCCAGGCAACAGCAAGTTCTGTGTTGGCCGGATAAACCTTTAATAGTGACCCTGATATGATAGCCTGCTGGCCAGGTTTAAGGATTGTTTTGCTATTAATAAGCACACTCCCTTCCAACAGCGTGGTTTTCGCTATTGGTTCATTATCATAACTATTAATATTAAAGTGAGTTCCCAACACTTTTACGTCCTGCTGTTTGGAAATGACACGAAAGGGCATCGCTTTATTATGCGCCACTTCAAAGTAAGCTTCACCGGTAAGCTCCACTTTACGTTCTGTACCCGAAAACTTTGCCGGAAATCGTAACGACGATGCGGCATTAAGAATAGCCTTTGTGCCATCTGATAAAGTTACGGTGTATTGCCCGCCCAGAGGTGTCGCAATGGTATTGTAGACCGTTTCGCCGGATTGAGTTTCCCCGCCAGTGTATACTACCTGGCCGTCGGTTATTTTGCTGATTACGCTATTCCCTTCAATAGCCAGCTTACCGTTGCGGGCAGTTGCCAACATAACATGCCTTCCATTTGATAAAGTTAAAACAGCTTTATTTCCGCCGGGTAGAATATCGGCAGGCTGCGTAGTTTTCGCAAAATTGGAGACACGCAGTTTCGGCCGGATCACAAAATAAACGCCTGCGGAAAGAAAAAATAATATAGAAGCAGCAGCGGCAACACGGGGCCATATGGATTTTCGTTTTAATAATGCCGGTTTCACGGGTAATCTGGCAGCAACCCGGTTAACTGCTTCTTCTAATTCATCAGGCGACAACCCGTCATTAGAAACAGGCAGCCGAAGATACCACGTTTCAACTATCGCTTTTTCTTCTTTAGTACAATTTCCGGCCTTGTATTTTTGCAATAACTCCCGGGCTGTAGTCTTTTTCATAGTTTTAAAATCTTTTATGATCTTATTTTAAAACCAAGACGGTTAGACTTACCTTTGGGCCCAGAAAAAAAATTAAAAAATAATAAACTATAGAATATTAAACAATAAACATAAATAAATTAATACTCCCAATCTTACACGGAGAATTTTTAAAGCATTATTAACCTGATTTTTTACAGTTTTCTCAGAGATATTCAATTTTTTAGCTATTTCCTTGTTCGATAACTGAGATTTACGACTCAATTCAAATATTTCACGCATCTTATCTGGCAAACAGGCAATTTCATTTTCAATAACCTGCCGAAGCATATTAAGCCGTACGCGATGATCAGTAATAGCTATTCCCTGCTCAATAAACCTCTCCAGATCCGTTATATAAGCAGATTCAATTTGTTGATGGGAAATATAATCAAATATCCGGTTGCGAACAGCGGTATAGAGATAGCCCGATAAATTAGTTTTGAACACCAGACTTTCCCTTTTTATCCAAAGCGTTGTAAAAAGATCATGAATAATATCGTCTACTTCTTCCTGATTATGCAGACGCTTATAAGCATGCTGATAGAGAATGCCTTTATACCGGTTATAAATTTCCGTAAAGGCCGCTTCATCACCAGTTTTTAAGAGGACAACCAGTTCGTGATCAGAAAGAAAAATAAGCGCCGCCATTGAAAACCCTGAAAGCGAATTTAAGAACTTTAACGGAGATTTAAAATGTGTATTATGAAGATGCCTGTATTACCGCTTTTCAGACACTTACAAGATGTATAATAACGATAGTCCTTTTTTTCATTTTCTTGTGATATGACAACACAAAGGTTAATTAAAAGGCCGCTTTTATTAAATAAATTCTGCAACTGGCGGGATTCCCTCCACAAAATTCGCTTTTAAGCAGTTCTTGATAGAAATCGTATTAATTGTGTGTGTGTTTTAAAATGTTGGTATGACCCCGCCCTGAAATGCTGCCGTCTTAACACCGTACCGCTGCCGTACAGCTTCGGTACACAATCGCGTGCGACCGCAGCAGTACGGCAGCGGCACGGTGTCTGTTCGGTCTGGCCTCAGAACAGGGTTAGAACAGGGCCAGAAACCGGCCTTGCCTCATCATCCGGTATCTGTAGCCTTTAGATTGGATCGAATTGAAAGATGTGCTTAGGACCAAACGGGTGCATCTGGGCTTATTAATCGCCCTTGTTGGTGTAAACGGCTTGACGGCATAGGCCCAATTGCTTAACTTTGAGCTTGCCGATGATCATAGCATTCGAAAACTATTTACGCTTGCAGACCGACCTGAACGGGGCCGACATTCGCCGCATTGGCGCGCTGGCTGTTCCGCGAAAACTGCGCCGCAACGAATTCCTGCTCCGCGAGGGCGAGGTATGCCGGCATAAGGTCTTTATTGTGAGCGGCCTGCTGCGAACATTCGGGTTAACGCCGGATGGCAGCGAGCATATCCTGCAGTTTTCACCTGAGAATACCTGGACACTGGATGCGGAGAGTTACGACCGGCAGATTCCCTCGCACTACAGCATCAGTGCCGTAGAACCGGGTGAAGTATTGCTTTGGACAAAAGCCGATTTTGACGGCTTGCTGGAGGAGATTCCCCAGTTGAAAAGTTTTGCCGGGCAACTGATCTCCCGCAATATCTATAGCGGGCGGCAGCGCCTGCTGACAGCGCTGAGCGCCACCCCGGAGAAGAAATACGAAGACTTTATTAAAAACTCTCCGGAGTTGTTATCGCGCCTGCCGCTGCGCATGATCGCCGCTTATCTCGGTATATCGCTCAAAACGCTGAATCGCGTTCGCCAGGCGCAATTGCTGCGTTCCTGAAATTAGCGTCAAATGACCTCTTTTTGATGCCTGCGATTCCTCAATTTTGTAATCAATAAAATTGCAAACCTATGCGTGTATTTGTAACAGGGGCCTCAGGATTCGTAGGCTCCGCTATCGTTAAAGAATTATTAGCGGCCGGTCACCAGGTACTGGGGCTGGTCCGCTCAGACAAAGGTGCCGGACAACTCGCAGCAACCGGTGCAGAAGTATTACGCGGCGACGTGAATGACACCGGCATCATCCGCCACGGTGCGGCTGCCTGTGAGGCTGTGATCCATACAGCCTTTAACCATGACTTTTCGCAGTTCAAAGCCAACTGCGAGGCCGACCGGAAAGTGATCGAAACCTTCGGAGAAGCGCTTACAGGTACAGATAAACCGCTGGTTATTACTTCCGGCGTGGGACTGCTGAACTATGGAAGGCTGGTCAGCGAAGCGGACACCGTTCCCGGGGGTTCAGACGTGATCCCTAGGGCGGCTTCAGAAGAAGCGGCCAGGGCAGCCTCAGCCAAAGGCGTTAATGTATATATCGTACGATTGCCGCCCAGCGTGCATGGTGCGGGCGACCACGGCTTTGTGCCGATCGTGATCGGTATGGCTCGTGAAAAAGGCAAATCGGCCTACGTTGGAGAAGGCAATAATCAATGGCCTGCTGTCCACCGCTCAGATGCAGCAGCACTATACCGCCTGATCATGGAAAAACAACCTTCGCTCAGGACCTTTCATGCGGTGGCGGAAACGGGTGTACCGTTCCGGGAGATCGCACAAGCTATTGGAAAAGAGCTGAACCTGCATGTGGTAAGCGTAAGTAATGATGAGGCTGCAGAGCACTTCGGCTGGTTTGCTCATTTCGCTGCTATCAACTGTCCTTCGTCGAATGAACAAACCCGGCAGGCACTGGGATGGGAACCGCATGGGCCAGGACTGATCGAAGATATGCAGGATAATTATTTTTGAGTTAAGGGGGGGGGACGACGATCAAACCTTACAGAATTGCCTTTTACGTAACCGGCGAACCCGGTTGCTCCATTTACTGGTTTAGGCGATATAAATCTGACGCTTGCTTTTAAAAGCCAGCAAAAAATTGACACCCTCTTTCAGTGAATATTAACATAAAATAATGAACAGCATTATTGCCATTTTTTTCGCCTGAAATATTGTTGTGCTTTGTTTGAAAAAGACAATCAGTTGCGGCAAGCCTGCAGGCTTATGGATCAATGCATCCCGCCCGGCTGGTTCGTACGCCTGTCTTCCGAAGTTTCCCACAGGTTAAAGAGCAGATCCATAACCAGTTCTTCGGTTGCGAAAGCATCCTTTACGATACGATGTGCCAGCTTGCCCAAACGTGGGATATAACGTGACACCAGTTCATTATAACTCCTCACATCGTCCTGACGACAACACTGCCACAATTCGATATCGGATGCCTGCTTATAATCCATGGAATATAACTCACCGATGCAAAGTTGCTGGATTGAATATTACCAAAACATTAAATTTTGATAAACAATAGTTAACCGTTGTGGGCAACGGTTGGTTGAGGTTGGTACTTGTGTGGGGGAGTATCGAGAAGATTATTTCTTTTCTTTCGCCAAGCTGGAAAGGATTTTCTTAACGAATGATACAGATACAACTTCAGTAATCCCCTACGGCTGTGTTGTCCCATTTGCGTTTCAAACTTGTATCGTATATATCATTTTCAACTGCCTGTCTGTTTTCAATGGTGTTGAAGCTGTCTTAAGAAATTCGATCCAGAAGATGAAAGCAAACCTGCCTGATGGTTAGTCAGACTTTTTCAGATATTGATAGAGCTCGCTGTTGGTAGACAATATCACCGAGGTCTTTTCACTAAATGTCTTCTCAAGTGTTTCCATCGATTTTAAAAAAACATAAAGACTCTTAGACTGAGCAGATTGATTATAAACAGATGCATAGATGGATGCCGCACTGGCATCTGCTCTGCCTTTTATCTCCTCAGAGCTTTTAAAGGCCGCAGACTGAATATTCTTTAGTTCCCTGTCTTTATCTCCATTTATCCTGGAAGCCTCGCCCTGCCCCTCTGATCTGAACTTATCCGCGATCCTGAAGCGCTCACTTTTCATACGCTCGTAAACTTGCGTCTGCACTTCCTTTACATAATTGATCCTTTTAAACCTGAAGTCCAGAATCTTTATCCCAAGTTCAATGGCCTGTTTATTGGCAGATTTAAGGATCATAGCTTGCATCTTATCGCGTCCTACGTAAACTTTTGTTAATGAATCACCCAGTACCTCCCCTATCGAATCCAGTTCAGGCTTTCTGTTGCTGCTCCGTACCAGTTCCTCAATATTGTTCCTGGCCACTACATTTCTCGTCTCCCCGTCCAGGATATCGTCCAGCCTGGATTGAGCTCCGCGCTCGTTCGTAAGCCTCTTAAAGAACTGAAGCGGATCGGTAATCTGCCATCTGGCATAAGTCTCCACAAAAATGAATTTTTTGTCTTTGGTAGGCAATTGGTTCGGATCACCTACCCATTCCATAAAGCGCTTTTCAAAAACGTTGGAAGTCTGTAAAAAAGGCAATTTAAATTTTATTCCCGGGGAAGTAATGGCATTACCGATAGGCCTTCCAAATTGGGTAACCACCACTTGTTCATATTCCTTAACAGTAAAAGTACTGGTCAGCAAACATAACAATGCAAAAAAAGCTAATATTCCAAATAGTATCTGTTTTCCTCTCATCTTAATCTTTTTTAGTATTATCCTTATTCAGTTGCATCTGGAGCAGCGGCAATACATTAGCTCCGTTCTGGTCTGTCACAATTACATTACCCAGTTTGGACAATATAGTTGTCATATTTTCCAGGTAGATCCGCTTTTTAGTTACCTCAGGTGCCTTTATATATTGATTGTAAAGGTCATTAAATCTGGCTGACTCACCCTGGGCATTATTTACCCGTTCTATCGCATATCCTTCAGCTTTTTGTATGGTAGCTTTAGCCTCTCCGCTTGCTTTTGGAATTACTTTATTGTATTCAGATTTGGCCTGGTTGATCAGCGTTTCTTTTTCTTGCTGCGCCTCATTTACCGCATTAAACGCCGCCTTTACAGGATCAGGCGGATTCACATCCTGCAGTACTACCTGTTCTATTTTAATCCCTATGTTATATTCATTACAGATCTCCTGGATCAGCTCATGCAGTTTTACGGTAATCTCGGTTCTGCCTATGGTCAGTACCTCATTTACTGTTCTGTCTCCAACAATCTGTCTGGTGGCCGCCTCCGATATATTCCTGAGTGTACTTTCGGGATTCCGCACCTTAAATAAATAATTGTAGGCATCATTGATCCTGTACTGCACTACCCATTCGACATCGGCAAGGTTAAGGTCTCCGGTCAGCATCAGCGATTCATCTCCTAAGCCATCCTTTGAATATTCGGACTGGTTGTCCACTGCCCCCATCGAGCGAAAGCCAAACTCCAGCTTTTGCTGGCGCTCAACCGGAACTTTATACACCGTCTCTATAAACGGCATTTTGAGGTTCAATCCCGGGTCTACAGTCCTGGTATATTTACCCAACCGGGTAATAACTCCCACTTCTTCAGTACCTATTTGAAAAATAGTTCCCCAAAGCAGGATCACCGCCAGTATGGCGATTAAAATAAATCTTAAATTCTCTCTGATCTTAATCAGGATCATTGGTTGGTCAAATTGGTTTGTAAAGTCTCTTTCTTTAAACTCCATAATGATTAGATAGTAAAAAATTAGTTCGTTCTCAAATCGGCCTGCGCCGTAGAGAAAGATATCGATTTTTTTTACAAAAAACGAATGGAATTATCAATTACCAGCATACTTACAATAATAATGAATATCGAATTATTTATCCAACAAAAAAGCTTTCAATACAATTGCGCGGTCTATGTAAAACCATTATCATACCATATTGAATCACTTTGACAACAGATCCACCTTTGCCAGGTTAGCCTTATGGTATAATCACGTGGAAGACAGTGGAACCTGGGCATTTTCCGATTGATCCAAGACTTGTCCACAGACCCAAAAAACCATTTTATAACAAAAACCCCTCAGATTTTCATCCGAAGGGTTTCCTTTCTTGTGGAGGCTACTGGGTTCGAACCAGTGACCCTCTGCTTGTAAGGCAGATGCTCTGAACCAGCTGAGCTAAGCCTCCTTCCCGTTTTCCGGAGCGTTGCTCCCTTTTGGGATTGCAAATATAGAATTGGAATTTAACTCTGCAAAATAAATTTTAACATTTTATGCAATCTGCTTACCTACAAATATTTAGTAAGCTCAGGAGACAGGGGCTTTACGGCAGATCTGAACCGGTGTATCAGTTTTCCGTTCTCATCAATCAGAAATTTCTCAAAATTCCATTTTATTTCGCCGGTGAAATCAGGATTATTGGCAGTTGTCAGGTATTTAAACAACTCATCGGTATCCTCCCCCTTCACACTTACTTTCTCCGACATCAGAAAGCTCACTCCATAATTCTGCTGGCAGAACTCCTTTATGTCTGAATTAGCTCCGGGTTCCTGCCCTCCAAAATTATTGGCAGGAAAGCCTATGATCACAAGCTTGTCTTTGTATTGCTTCCATAATTGTTCAAGCTCTGCATACTGAGGAGTAAAACCGCATTTTGAAGCAGTATTTACAATAAGGATCTTTTTACCCCTGAACTTGTTAAGATCTACTTTATCTCCATCAATAGACGTGATCTTGAAATCATGAACAGTTTTAGGAGGAAGGGCAAAAAGTGTCAAAAGAAGAATTGCTGCTAGTTTCATATCAATCAAATGTATTTAAGCAAACTTAAATAAAATTAGCAACTCCCTCATAAAGCTTTGATAAACAGCTTTACAGAATGACTTTAACATGATATATAAGCCAGTTACGACAGATATTTACCTACTATTGGCATTCTCCGGCCCATACCGAAAGCCTTGGGCGATACCCTTAGAATAGGCGGGGTCTGATAGCGCTTAAACTCCGCTTTATTCACCATTTTTATGACCTTTCTTACCAGTTCTTCATCAAAGCCCTGTGCAATGATGTCTCTCGAACTTTTCTTCAGCTCAATATACTGATAGAGAAGTCTGTCGAGAATATCATAATCAGGCAATGAATCACTGTCCTTTTGTCCGGGTCTCAGTTCAGCAGAAGGAGGTTTAACAATGCTGTTCTGAGGAATGATTTCCCGCTCCCGGTTAATATAATTGGCAAGCTGGTAAACCTGGGTTTTATATACGTCTCCCAAAACAGCAATAGCCCCGGCCATATCGCCGTAAAGCGTTCCGTAGCCAACTGCACATTCGCTTTTGTTTGACGTGTTCAGCAGGATATATCCGAATTTATTTGAGAAAGCCATTACTACGATAGCACGGCATCGGGCCTGAATATTCTCTTCTGCAATATTAAAAGGTAATCCTTTAAACGCTGGTTCAAGCATATGTTCGAAAGCATCTGCGGCTTCTTTAATGGCTATAACATGATGTTTGCAGCCCAGGTTATTTACCAGGTCCATAGCATCCTTTACAGAATGGTCGGTAGAGAACCTTGACGGCATCAAAACGGCCATTACATTCTCAGCACCCAGCGCTTCTGCCGCAAGGGCACAGACTATAGCAGAGTCTATTCCGCCGGATAATCCCAATACTGCTTTGCTGAAACCCGATTTTACAAAATAATCCTTAATCCCAAGGATCAATCCATGGTGGATCTGATCAATATCAGGCATCGGAGTATACTCCACAGGTTCCAGGTCCAGGATCTTTTCTTCACTGAATTCATAGATGCGCAGGTCCTCTTCAAAATATTTAAGCTGATCAAGCATCCTGCCCTCGTCATTAAAAACAAAAGAGCCTCCGTCAAAAACAATTTCTGTCTGCGCGCCTACCTGGTTAACATACAACAGGGGGAGCTTATATTTTAAGCTGTTATCGCTCAGCACCTTCACGCGGTTATCATCATGGTTATACGCGAAGGGGGAAGCAGCGATATTGATCATAAGATCGGGACCCTCCTTGATCAGTTGATCCATTGGAGAGGCGATATAAAGAGGATTATCATTAATATTCCAAAGGTCTTCGCAAATAGTAAGCGCAATTTTCTTTCCCTGAAATTCAATGCAGCTAAATTCACGCGATGGTTCGAAATAGCGGTACTCGTCAAAAACATCATAAGTAGGTAACAGCGCTTTGTTTACAATGGCTGTGATCTTCCCCTCTTCAATAAAACAGGCAGAATTAAACAGGTCTTTCCCTTCTATGCGGGGGTTGCGGGTTGGCGTCCCAACAATGCAGGCGATCCCTTTACAGGCTTCTGCTATCTGCTTTACAGATCCTTCGCACAGCTCGATAAATTCGGTAAACTCAAGAAAATCACGGGGGGGATATCCGCAAACAGCAAGTTCTGCAAAAACTACCAGGTCTGCTCCCTGTTCTTTTGCCTTTTGTATCGTATGGATGATTTTCCGGGTATTCGATTCAAAGTTCCCGATATGATAATTAAGTTGAGCAAGCGCTATCTTCATATGAATAAATTCCTTGTAATATCGTTTTTAACTATTCTAGAAAAAGACCCCGAGAGTCAGGGCCAGATAAGAACTGCGTGCCTCGGGTGCTTTGTCGAGCACTTTAGTAAAGCCATTATTGTATGTAACACCCGTAAGAATATTTAAGTTTCCGGGTATTTTCCATTCTGCCCCGGCTCCCACGATTAAAGCGAGCCTGAAGGTATTCACGTCGGAAGAAATGTTCTCGTTATTTACTTCAGATAGACCGCCGCTGCCGTTTCTGAGCTTGCCGTCGCGCCGTGCTCTTATGTTTATCCCTGTACCCAACCCAAACTGCCCGTAGAACCTTCCCGATGTATTTTCGTTGCTCTTCAGTTTCAGGGTAAGAGGGATTTCCAGATACTGAAGCTTGTAAGTATATTGTGCATGATCAGAACCGGGGCCTGAATTCGATGCCGTCATTTCAGATTTTCCATTAATGGTGCTTACCAGGAACGCCGTAGAAAAATAATAATTCCGGGCAAAGCCAAAGTCGGCAAGAACGCCGTAAGAGAAGCCTGCCTGCCCTCCATCGGCCGAATAGGAGGGAATCCTGTCATCATCGATCCTCAGCATTCCGATATTGGGTGAAGCAGTAAAGCCTAACTGGAAATCATTTCCCCGGTTCTGTGCGCCGGAAAGAAAAGGCAATAATATCATTATAGCAATAAAGAATAGTTTTTTCATAATTTTGTTACTGATATAAACATGATACTTAAAAGAAGTTCTCAAATTTACTTGTTTTTTTTAATTGCTTTGCTTCTTACAGCCTGCACGAATAAGAAGCGCCCCGATATCAGCAATATTAAACTTGACCTTCATATCGAACGTTTCGACAATGACATGGGACGTCTTAATTCTCAGACCCTGGCATCAGAAGCTCCGTCCCTTAAAACAAAGTACGGCGCATTTTACGATGATTTCATGGCCGACATGCTCAGCGCCGGAAATCCCGCAGATACGGGCTATTACAGGAACCTGCGGATCATACTCCGGAACCCTGATTATAAAGCGCTGAAGGAGGCCGTGAGCCTGAAGTATAAAGATCTGCACCCGCAGGAAGCTGAACTGACAGATGCCTTTAAACACGTAAAATACTATTATCCAGGTCAAAAGATCCCGCGTATAATCTCCTTCTTCTCGGGTTTTGCCGTACAGGTACCCGTTGGCGACAATTATCTTGGCATTGGCCTCGATATGTTCCTGGGTGCCGGCTCTAAATTTTATCCTGCCATCAGGCAAAGTATTCCTGAATATCTCTCACGGAGATTTACTCCTGATAATATCACTCCAAGAGTGATGGAGGCTTTCATCAGAGAAGACATGTTCCCTGAACCCGGCGAAAATTCCTCTCTGCTCGACAGGATGATCTACAACGGAAAGATCTTATTCTTTATGAAATCGGTTATGCCTGAAGTGCCCGACTCTGTAATAATCGGGTATTCTGCAACCCAGCAAAAGTGGTGCGAATTCTATGAAACAGGGATTTGGGGGTATTTTCTCCAGCAAAACCTGCTCTATGAAACAGATTACATGAAAATTCAGAAGTACCTTGCAGAAGCTCCTTTCACTCCGGGCATAGGTAAAAAGAACGAATCGGCCCCTAAACTCGCATTGTTCACAGGCTGGCAGATCGTAAAAAAATACATGGACCGTAACCCGAAAGTCTCGCTTCAGAAACTAATGGAGGATACCAATTATCAGGAGATATTAAACCGCTCGCATTACAAACCCAAATAAATCAGGGAAGGAATGCAATCAGGCCGGAAATAGTATTGCGGATATTACTGAAGGATATTATATACCGCTTTCAGGCTAATGGCTATACCCAATAAGGCGATCAGATTAGATACAATATCGATCAATGTCCATTCGCCGAAAAAACGCAGCAGAACACCAATCATGATGATGACAATTCCTGCCGTCAGTAATCTGTAATGAGCCGGATTGTTAGCATTATTGCCGGCATTGCTGTTGCCATAGGATTCCTGTAAATTTTCCATCTTTTATTCCCCGCTGCTAATTTATAAAAAAATCACAAATCAGATGCCAATATTTAAAAATCATACGCAATACCGGTTCCTCCCTTCACCCACAACTTCAAACTGTACAACACATTCCCAATTCAATGATTATCAGCCATAAAAAACATATTGTATATCTAAATCAATTTCTTAAAATCGCCGGGAACCTTCAACCCGCAACTTTCAACTCACAACTTTCAACTTTCAACTTTCAACTCACAACCTACAACCATCTAAACAATCTTCTCCGAACCGCGTTTATATGAACAACATAACTTTATATCCTATGGCTAAATATTCAGAAAAATCACAGGAAAAGGTGCATGAAACTATGCATGAAATGAAAGAGGGAAAGCTAAAATCCGGAACAGGTAAAAAAGTGACTAACCCAAAACAGGCAGTTGCCATAGGCCTTTCCGAAGCCCGTAAAGAAGGGGCAAAAGTCCCAAAGAAGAAGTAACTTAAAGGCAGCCGGCAACCGGATCTGCGACTACAATGACCCCGATTGCTGACTGCTTGAAATAGCTTGTACTTTAGATGACAGTGATTCACACGCCGATCTTACTATCACCCCGCTGCTTTCCACTTTCCACTTTCTGCTTTCTGCTTTCACCTTTCCGCTTTCACCTTTCTGCTTTCACCTTTCACCTACTAAACAACCACTAATTCTTCAAGGTGCCGGTTAATAAAATTCAATTCATCAGGTGCCAGCTTTACATCAACGGCTCTGGCATTCTGGACGGCCTGGGCCGCATTGCGTGCGCCGGCTAATGCAATAGTAATTCCGGGCTTCTCTATTGTCCAGCGCAGCACCACTTGACTAAGGCTTGCGTTCTTCGCCTCCGCCAGGGGACGTATCTTCTCAAGAAAAACATTTACCCTAAGCATATTCTCATTGCCGAAAAAACGGTGCGATGCACGGTGATCCCCTTCGGCGAACCGGTGCCCCGGTTTCATTTTCCCGGTTAATAAACCTCTCTCAAGAGGACTGTATGCCAGTATCGCTTTATTCTCCGACAGGCAGTAAGGAAGTACTACCTCCTCTATTTTCCGGTTCACCATGCTGTAGGGTACCTGATTGGATACCAGTTTAATAGTCTCTGAGGCAATTCTCATTTGCTCATCGTCATAATTACAAACTCCGGCCTCCCGAACTTTTCCCTGCTCAATTAAGACCTTCACAGCTTCCATTGTTTCTTCAATGGGGGTGGTTGTATCGGGCCAGTGGATCTGGTAAAGATCTATATAATCAGTGCCCAGCCTTCTCAGGCTATCCTCACATTCCTTTATAATGCTTTCCTTTCCTGCATACTTGTAAATATCGATATCCTGTCCCTCATTATTTTTGCTCTTAAAGCCAAAAGCTCCTTTCTGCAAATCCCATCGCATACCGTATTTGGTTAATATCTGAACTTTATCTCTCTGAATCCCTTTTATCGCCTCACCAACAATCTCTTCACTCAAACCCTGACCGTAAATCGGTGCGGTATCTATAGAGGTAACACCCTGATCATAAGATGCGCGTATCGCTTCAACAGCGTCCTTTCGTTCAGTTCCTCCCCACATCCACCCTCCGGCAGCCCACGACCCGAACGTAATTACCGAAAGCTGCAGCTCTGATTCGCCTAATTTCCTGTATTCCATATATTTCTTTATTAAAACAACACGCAATTTTAGCCGAAATAAAATGCATAATGTAGCATTTAACGTAATTCTTCCGTAATATTTATTTTAGATAACATACATGAAGATAAAGAAAGGAGCGTTCGCCGTTCTTATTTTGCTTATAAACGGCTGCACCACAAAAGATAGCCTGTGCGAAGCAGTGTCCTGCGAAACTCCATCAGCATATTTTAAAATTCAATACATTGATAAGGGGACTAATAAAGATCTTTTATTTTCAGAACATCCCCTATTCCAACTAAATG
>JAATFW010000210.1 GCA_015654985.1 Sphingobacteriales bacterium
AAGCGACCAAACCTCGGCCCTTATTGTATCGCCCTTAGCAAAAGCGCTGTCTATCTCCAGGCCCATATCTATATAATTTCCATCTACAAACTTGTCGGAAAATATATTAATATCATCTACGTTGTTCAGATATTTATTATTCTTAAAAAGTTTAACCTGAATGTAATCATCTTTACCTTCCAGTTCCTGACCGTGGATATAAGGATAATAGCCGGACTGATCATAAATAATGGATTTTTCTTCATATTTAAAAGTAAGGGAATCCGGTGCCATAGAAAGACGCGGCATCTTAGAAATCACTTCATAACTTCCATCTGATGTCTGGATCCGGAGCGTATAAGTGCGGCCTTCCACCCCTTTTATGGCTGATATTTCATATTTACCGGAACTTAGCTCTTTAAGCTGTTCGGTATTTCCGGCATCGTCGCTCAATAAAAGTAATGCATTGACTACCGGTTGAAATTCATTGGAACCACCCAGAGCTTTGGTGGAATACAGTTTCACATAATGATTTTCAGGACGGTTGGTGAGCCAGCCTTCTACCACCAGCGCCGGGGCACCTTCGTTAACATTAATATCGACGGTGTCTTCGCATGCCGGAAACAAAAGAGCGGGAAAAAAGAGTATCAGTATTAATTTTAATTTTTTCATAATGATTAAAATTTAAAGTTCCAGGTAACAGAAGGAATAACAGAGCCAAACATAGAAAAACGGATCGTTTCAAGTTCCGAAGGATGATCTTCGTTCTGACGAAGATACAGGGAGAACGCATTCCGGCGGTTCAGCGCGTTAAATAAAGAAACTACCCACTCACTGGTATATTTTCTTCCGGGAACAGGTTTCTTTTTAAAAGTAGCCGACACGTCAAGGCGATGGTAAGACGGAATACGGTAATTATTTCTAAAATTTCCTGAATTATACTGAACGGGAAAACTATCAAACTCAAAACGGCTGTCAGGTAACGTAGCCGGTATTCCCGATGCAAAATTATAAGTACCTGATAGTACTATCCTGGGTTTTAACTCGTAAACCGCCACAAGCACAAGCGAATGCGTTTTATCATACTTAGCCGGATAATATTGATCATTGTTGATTCCGTCTATTTTTCTTTCAGTTCTGCTGAGCGTATAACTTATCCATCCATTCAATCTTCCTGTATTCTTTTTAAGATAAAATTCAGAGCCATAAGCTCTGCCATTACCAAAAAGCATATCGCCCGGCAAATCTTCATTGAGCAGGGTTTCAGCCCCATCAATAAAATCAATCTGATTGTGCAGCCTGCGGTAATAGACCTCGGCGGATGCTTCATACTTATTATTCTTAAAGTTCCGGAAATATCCTGCTGAAACCTGATCTGCAGTTTCGGGTTTGACATTATACGAGCTTGGTGTCCAGATATCCAGAGGGCTCGAGGAAATTGTGTTGGATACCAGATGAAGGTTCTGGGCTGTACGGCTGAAAGAAGCTTTTACCGAAGCCTTTTCGCTGGTTTGTATTTTGACAGAAACTCTCGGCTGAAAATTATGATACCATTTTATAGATTGCCAGTTACTGAATGTTCTCTGATTGACAGGTTCTTTACGTTCGCCGGTAACACCTTCGTAATCACTGATAGTGGTCTCTCCTTTTGCAAGACTTTGAAATGCTGAATACCTTAATCCATACTCTGCTGAAAACACATCAGAAAACGTGATTTCATGATCCCAGTACAAATTATAATCGGCCGCCCGCTGTCCCGGTACCTTTGTATAATTGAATATAGAACTATCGCTGGACGGCTGGGCAGTTCCGGGCATAAAATCATGTAATCCGGCGTCAATTCCAAAGTAAATCGTATTTCGCGAATTTGGATACCAGCTATAGGCATTCTTCAGGCTATAATCGATAATGGAGGCATCCCAGGTAAAGCTGGTTGCAGGATCCTGATGGGCACCTAAACGATATTTATAGTCAGAGTAGAGGGCACTGGTGTTGGAAAACAACCGGGGATTAAAAATATGGTTCCACCTTACTGTTCCGGTACCATTACCCCATTGCAATAAAAACATCTTTGCGGCTTCAATATGATCCTTACCAAAATAGCCTGAAATAAACAGGCGGTCCTTATCAGACAAGGTGAAGTTGAGTTTGGCACTCAGATCATAAAAATAAATAGAATTATCTTTAATATCGGGGTCTGATGACTGCCTGGTAAGAACATCAGTATACGAACGTCTGGCACTGATAATCATTGAACTTTTATCTTTTTCCAGAGGGCCTTCGGCGGTAAACCTGCTTGCAATAAGCCCCAGTCCTCCTGCAAAATTCCATTCTTTATTATTACCATCTTTCATACGGATGTCGAGAACAGACGACAGACGGCCTCCAAACCTGGCAGGCATCTCCGTTTTATAAAGAGCGGCATCCTTTACAGCATCGGGGTTTGCTACAGAAAAGAGGTTAAACAAATGAGATGTAAAATAAAGGGGTGCCTCATCAATCAGAACAAGATTCTGATCTACGCCCCCTCCCCTTACATTAAAACCCGAAGCACCATCACCTACAGTACTTACTCCCGGAAGAAGCTGAAAAGAGCGGATCAGGTCGGCCTCACCCAGAAAAGCAGGCAGTTGTTTTACTGTAACCATTGAGAGAGGGGCTACATTCACCGGTTTACTTACATTATCTTTTTTAGATACCGAACTTATCACCACTTCATTCATCATGTTTGAAGCCGGAGTAAGATTAACGTTTACAGAAGTATCTCTCCTAAGAGTAAACGAACGTTCATCCCGCTGATATCCCACGTAAGAATAATTCAGTTTATAGTTGCCGGAACTAAGTGTCAAAGAGTAAAACCCATAGCTGTTAGCCGAAGCTTTGATACCGGTTTCCTGAACCGTTACAAGGGCACCTGTAAGGCTTTCTCCGCTTACAGCATCTTTAAGATAACCACTTATGGTAACTTTCTTCTGGGCATAGGCTGTTGTTTGCATTGCAGTAGCCAGCAATGCCATATAAAACAGTTTAAAAAATCTCATACTTTATGGAATTGTTTTTATCTGATACAATAAACTTCCGGTTTACCCCTATTGCGGTTGTAAAATTGTGCGTGTGTAATTTTTATAATACGACTGTCGGTTCTTACAGAGATCAGTCTAAAGCTGTTACTGGTGAAGACGAACAAAGCAGAATGATATTTTAAAAAGATAAAAAGTTTCATTACTATTCTTTTGACCTTTTTTTATCAGCACTGTTACAACAGGAATGGAAGTACTGTGTTAAAAAAGAGTAATTCCTGCATTCCAGCCAATCCAGCGATGAAATTTCTCATTTCCGGAAATGCCCGACATTTTTATTCTGTCTGTAACCAGTTCATATCCTTCAAATGTTTTATCCTGATCGGAATAAAGAACATTAAAAGAAGGGCCTGCGAAGACAGAGATGAATTTATTGATCCTGCCTGCCAGGATCAGGTTAATCCGTCCGATCGAGTTTGTATAATCCCAGCTACCCTGATACAGATAAAATCCCAGAATTTCAGGATTTAAAGATAAACGGTCTGACAATGTGTATTCCCTTCCAAAGCCTATTCCGCCAAGGTTACGGGCACCCTGTATAATGGTATAGAATTTAGGAGTTCCGGTTTTGATCACCAGATTCCAGTCCATTATTTCATTAGAAGAAACGGAAAGAGAATGTACCCCGTTCTTACGCACTATGTTGATAAGTCCGATGCTTACCCCTGCTGATGTATCGGCAACATTGACAAGACCAAACTGAAACCCCATTTGCTTTCGTGCAAAATTGACCACTCCTGCCTGAACTCCTCTCATCCCGGAACCTGCAATATTGAGAAGCGCCGATACCTGCATGCCGTCCATGTTTCGGCCTGCGGCATTCATTAGTCCGGCAACCTGAATTCCTCCCACGTTATTTCCCGAAATATTGATTAACCCGCCTGTCTGGACTCCCTGTACTGTACCCAAAACAAAATTCAAAAGCCCGGCAGCCTGAACTCCGGAAAATCCACCCCTGACAAAATTGCCAATTCCTCCGGCCTGAATACCAGAAAAATCTTTTATGACAAAATTCGCCAGCCCGCCGGCCTGAATGCCTTTAACAGAATCAAGTACTCCATTATAAACTCCTGCCGCCTGAACACCGGTAACCGACATCCCTACAAGATTAAAGAGGCCGGCTGCCTGCACCCCTTTTGTATATTTCTTATTGATGTTAAATAATCCACCTGCCTCAACTCCTTCAACCCCTGCAGTATATCCGCCCAGGATATTCAGCGACAAATTATTGATCACCTGTCCGCTTAACATCCCATGAGAGCTCAGACCGGGCGTTATCGAAGCCTGTACCGGACTTTCAGCGATAAAACCCGGTACATTCAGCTCCTGTATTTTTTGCCGGTATGATACCAGCAGCCTCCCTATCGCGGTTCTCTCCGCTACCGACGATCCCGCTTCTGAAGTATAATCAGACTCATCGCCGGCACTGCCATCCAGCCTTACATTTACTGAAGGCAGGATCAGCACTGTTGTATCACGGTAAAGTTCTTTACTGACAGTGAGTGCTATTGAATGGTTCCGCGTATTAATTTTAAGTTCAAAAGAGCCATTTGCATCTGTCAGGGCAGAGCGCAGCAGCTTTTTTTCATAAACACTGGCCCTGGTTATCTTCTCACCTGTACGGTCATCAACCACAAACCCGCTGATCCGGTAAACCCCTCTGCTACCCTCCACTTTATCTGTGATCAATGATAATCTGAGAGGTGCATAACGAAGAATAATATATCCGGCAGCTTCTTTATATTCAAAACGGTTGCCAAACAAAAGATCCAGAACATCTTTAATGGGTTCATTGGTTACAGAAATATTCACAAGGCTATCACGGGGAATGATATTACTGTTATATGAAAAGCTGAAGCCGCACTTCTGGCCGATCCTGTCGAGAACATTTTCCAGCCTCAGGTGATGTGCCTGCACAGATATTCTTCTGTACAGGAGACTCTGTGCCTGCGAATGTCTGCATGAGAAACAAAGAACTACCAGAATGAAAAGGCCTCTCAGAAGCCCTTTATTTTGCTGCATATTTTATCTATTTTAGAATAATTTTATTCCCCTCCCGCTCTATCTTTATATTATGATCCTTGAATGTTTCAGTTATTACAAGTAAAATACGGTCCAATGGATCATTGCTGAATGTATTAGTTATTGACAGAGACGCCAGATCTCTGTTGGCAATAACAATATCAGCACCATATACATCGTTCACCGCTGCGATGAGTTCCTGCAGGGGCGTGTCTCTGCATATAAATTTTCTGTCTGCATATGAATGATATAATCTGCTTGTATTCATACCTTTTTCGAGAGAACCTTTCTGGCCCGCTATAACTTTTTCGCCCGCCTTCAGCTCTACCCTGTCGTTATGCTTTACAACCTGTACAATACCCGTTTCTACAATTACTTCGGTTTTCCCATAACGGCTTTTTATATTAAATGATGTTCCTACCACTGTAACTGTTACATTATCTACTTTAATTATAAATGGATGCTTTTTATCAGGCGCTACCTTAAAAAAGGCCTCTCCGTCCATTTGTATATTTCTCTCTGTTTTTGCAAAGCGCGAGGGATAAGTAATCTTACTGTTACGATTCATTATTACAACCGATCCGTCGGGTAAGGTATCCGACAGCGCGTTCCCGTGACTTTGTACCTGTACCAGTTCTACAGGATGCTGGCCAAGATAAACCGAAAGGGCAATTCCGCCGGTCGCGCAGATTAAAAATATTAATGCAGCAATACGGATCCAGTAAGTCAGCGGACGGGCATGGGATGCAATGCTGCCTCTCGCGGATACCCTGTCCCTGAATCTTTCCCACGCAGCATTTTCATCGGTATTACTATGAAGAGCAAGTGCTTCACTTTCTTCCCAGATCATCTTGAAATGCCTGAAATAACGTTCATTACCGGCACGCTCACTAATCCAGGCAAAGATAGCCTCCTCTTCTTCCCTGTCTGCCTCACCAGCAAGGTATTTCACCAGTAAATCATCATTCATATCAAATCCTTTATTTTTCACCTGTACCGTCAATAAAAGTTCAATAATAAAAGCAGCAGCAACGGAAGGAACTCTACCAGTTTAAGCCTCAACAGTTTCAAAGCTTTTCCCATCTGGTTCTCAACAGTTTTAACCGAAATCCCCATGTGATCAGCAATCTGTTGGTATTTTAACTGTTCAAATCTGCTAAGCTGAAAAATGATCCGGCACCGGGGAGGTAATTCAGACAAGGCTTTGCCTATATGTTTTTCCAGTTCTGCAACCATTATCTTCTTCTCTGTATGTTCATATCCATTGCTCATTCGATCTGTATAATACTGCTCATATTCTGCTTTAACCTTATGGTGTTTTAAATAGTTGAGGCTCTCATTATGCACAGCCCTGTATAAGTATGCCTTCAGCGAGCCGCTTGAATTGAGCTGATCCTTCTTTTCCCATATTCTGCAGAAAACATTCTGCACAATTTCTTCTGCCATCGGTTCATCTTTAAGAAAAGTATATGCGTATGCATGAAGACGTTTAAAGTATTCTTTAAACACCCGTTCGAATACACTCTCATTACCATCCCTGAGTAATTCTATTATAGTAGTGCTGGTTATCTCCACCTTATGCTTTGAAAATCGCTGTAAACTTAGATAAATAGTTTCATATGAATTTTTATTCTGCAGGCTGATAATCAGGCGCTGTTATTCATTCAATATATAAATACCAATTTATTACCAACCATTTATTACTGATACAATCAGCAGGAGCGTCACCCCTATGCTGAATAATTTTTTTTAAGGGAATAAAAAAAGGACTACCTTTTGAGCAGTCCCTTTTTTATTATTTTTTTTACCTGATTTAACGCTTATCATCTGCTGACCCGACAACTTTATAGGCTGTCTTGTCGCCATCTGCAATTTCCTGGTAATAAAAACCATCCGGCGCCAGGTAATACTCAAGTCCGTTAATTATCACCTTCCGGCTATCAGACGGAAGGTTATCTACAATATCACCCTCCTGTGGTTCAGGAACATTCCCTGTATTTAATTCGCCGTCTTTCCCGGCAACAACATAAGCCCTTTTATTATTGTCCTTTGTTACTTCCTGATAGTAAACACCATTTTTTTCATAATACAACTGGCCATTGATCCTGATCTCACTGGCACCTGCCGGCAGTGACGGGACTTCTGCTCCTACCGGAGGAGTTACAACTTCGTAATAATCATTATTATGACGATAGAAAATACCATCGTAATAATAGAAGAGATCAGGACCGAAATTGAAAGACAGATATCCCCATGGAAGAACTCTTAGCCTTACTCCCAACCATGGAGAATAATAGTGATAGTAAGGACTGTAAACGCGCCCGTAAAACCGGGGATAGGAAACATACGGCCGGCTATAATACCTTCTGGAAGGACCGTAATAAGATGTTCCCCCATATCTTCCTGAAGGCGCCGTTCTTCCCGAATGAACCGATGGCGAAGATGGGCCCCCGGAACGTGTACCTCTTGATGGTCTTTGTGCATATGCTGCTGAAATGAGTGTCAAACCGAGGATTCCCACAGCTAAAAGCCTTTTTGTGTGTGTTATCAAACTTTTCATTTTATCTACCTGTTTTTTCAATATGACGGGAGAAAAATGCAATAGTTTATTAAGACGTTGGTTTATTACAATAATCTGATAATATTACCAGACAACTAAATTTCATCGGTGAAATTGTTTTTCAAAGGCTGACGAGAGAGCGATAAACTGCGCAGGCACTCATGAACACATTTAAAACAGATACACGGTAAATAATTGCTTTTATATGCAGTTTATGTATTTTGCTTATAAAGCAATTTATCTAAGTTTTAC
>JAATFW010000215.1 GCA_015654985.1 Sphingobacteriales bacterium
CTACATTATTGAATGATTATCATGGTGTTTCGGATGTTTACCTCGGCGTGCCATGTATCGTAGACAGAGATGGCGTGAGGGATATCCTTAAACTGAAGATCAGTAACCACGAAAAAGCTCTTTTGCAAAGTTCAGCGTCTAAGCTCAGGGAAATTATTCATTCAATTTCTCTTTAGCCTGTGCATTATGAACCCTCAGCTTTATTTACCTGTACTTTACAATGGAGTATTGTTATTAAACACAGGTGTACATAAATTTACCAGAAGCATTTTATATGGATTCATATCAGAAGGTTTTTGAAAACAATCAAAAGTGGGTAGCTCAGAAGAAGGAAGGCCATCCCGACTTTTTCGAAAAGCTGGCCATAGAGCAGCGCCCTGATTTCTTATATATCGGCTGTTCTGACAGCAGGGTCCCGGCAAACGAAATTATGGGACTTGAGCCAGGTGAAGTATTTGTTCATAGAAATATAGCCAATCTGGTAAATAGCATCGACCTCAATTGTATGTCGGTAATTAATTACGCGGTGGTTCACCTGAAAGTTAAATATATTATTGTTTGCGGACACTATAACTGCGGCGGCGTTAAAGCGGCAATGGAATCCAGGGACCTGGGGATATTGAATCCATGGCTCCGGAATATCAGGGATGTTTACAGGCACCACCAGGAAGAGCTTGATGGAATTGAAGATGCAACGCTCCGTTACAACCGTTTGGTTGAATTAAACGTAATTGAACAATGCGTAAATGTCATTAAAACTGCCGAAGTTCAGCAATGCTATAAAGCAAACGGCTTTCCAAGGGTAGCCGGCTGGGTATTCGATCTTCATAACGGCGAACTGATCGATCTGAAAATAGATTTTGAAGAGCAGCTTAAAAAGATCCGGCATATTTATAACCTGGATGTTTAACGCCGGTTATAAGGATGTCAAGAGCCATAGTTGCTGCGTGATCAACAATCATTGGTTATTATCACAAAGCCGTTAAAATAGTGTTACAGGTTAATTAATATGCTTAAGTTCATCTTTTTAATCATTTTTTCCTTTATAATATCCCGGACAGTATTCTCCCAGGAAGGCTACAGGAGATTTAGTCTGGGCGCCGGAACAGGGATAACGACAAACAGCAGCGACCTGTCTGGTGCCGACACTAAAACTATGATCTGGGGTACCGCTGATTTTTACCTTACTAAATATATACAGGCAGGACTTGAAGCTGAGGAAGGAAAACTTGCAGGAAAAGACAAATTCACCAACAGATATTTTCAGAATGATTATAAGTCATTAGCTCTGCTCGGAAAAGTTCATCTGGGCCAGCTTTTATCCGGTAACAGACGGGCTTACCGCTATAATGACGAAAGTTTTTTGGGAAACCTTGTCAAAGGCATCTATTTAGGAAGCGGCGGAGGCTTACTTATCAGCACCCAAAAAAAAATTCAGCGGGTACCTGTAAGCCCGGCATATGAATATGCTTACCGCGGTCAGAATAATAATAAAGAACTATTTATTCCGGGTACAGCCGGAATCGACTGGTTTTCCGGAAAACAGGCCAGGCTTATTATCAGCATCCAATATCAGGTAAATTTTGTACTTGGCGATAATATGGACGGATACTTAGTTCCGGGAAGCAAAAACGATCTTTACAGTACCGCCGGAGTTGGTTTTAAATATGCTTTTGGACGGTTACGGTCATTCTGAAAGTTATTTTCAAACTACTGTGATAAAGATAAAAATGTCTTGTTACATTTTTATAAAACAAAGATCTCAGGCGGTCTGAACTTAAAACTTATTACTTACAACTTAAAACGTATTACTTATTACTTATTACTTACGACTTAAACCACTTCTGCTACTACAAAAGTACTTCCACCAATATATATCAAATCTTTCTTTTCCGCAGCTTTTCGTGCTGCGGAAAGTGCCTGTTGTACAGTAGGATAAAACAAACCACTAAGTCCGGCCTTTTTTGCTTCCGCTGCAAGTTCTGCTGCAGGCTTCGCCCGTTCAATAGCAGGCTGACAAAAATAATATGTTGCATCCTCAGGCAGGAGGGAGAGAACTTTTGTAATATCCTTATCCTTTACCATTCCCATCACTATATGTAAGTGATCGTAAGGTGTTGATCTTATGTTTTTCAGAACTTCCCGGATGCCGTCTTCATTATGTCCTGTATCACAGATTACGAGCGGCTCATTTTCCAGTATCTGCCATCTGCCCATAAGGCCTGTAAGCTTTTTAACCTGCCTTAATGCTTCTGAAATATGTTGCCGGTTTATCCTGTATCCCTGATCCTGTAATTGTCTCACAGCGCTTAATACAGTCTTTATATTCTTAAGCTGATAAATACCGGTGAGGTCCAGTTCCAATGATCCGGGAATCAAAGGATGATGTGGATTAATATTTATTTTGAGGCTGCCCGACTCGGTTCTGCTTATTTGCCGGTCCGGAAGCGTCCACTCTTCAGAGGCAAAAATAAGATCCGCTCCGCATTCTTCAGCCTTTTTAACAAAAACGTCTTTTACTTCGTCCTGTTTTTCTCCGATCACTACCGGAACTCCGGGCTTTATAATACCTGCCTTTTCCGAGGCAATCAGCGGTAACGTATTCCCGAGAATATTTACATGATCATATCCAATGTTTGTAATTACTGAAAGCAGGGGAGTGATAATATTTGTCGAGTCAAGACGCCCGCCAAGTCCTACCTCTATTACTGCTATGTCAACCTGCTGCCCGGCAAAGTAATCAAAAGCCATAGCTACCGTTACTTCAAAAAAAGATGGTTCGATCTCTTCAATGACATCTTTCTGACTTTCTGTAAAACGAACCACTTCAGTCTCCGCGATCATCTCCCCGTTAACACGGATTCGCTCCCTGAAATCGCGTAAATGAGGGGAAGTATACAATCCTGTTTTATATCCTGCTGTCTGCAAAATAGCAGCAAGCATATGAGAAACAGAGCCTTTGCCGTTCGTTCCTCCTACATGTATGGTTTTAAATTTATTCTGAGGATCGTTCAGCCGTCTGCATAGCTCAAGAGTGTTGGTGAGATCCTTCTTTAGCGCAGAAGAACCTATCCTCGAAAACATAGGCAAACGGGAGTAGAGATAATCAACAGTTTGCTGGTAGGTCATTTGGGTTGAAAGTTGTGGGTTGAAAGTTGAAAGTTGAAAGTTCTGGGTTGAAAGTTCTGGGTTGTGAGTTGAAAGCTGTGGGTGATTTTTTAAAAAACGATTTAAATGAACAACACATTTTGGCCTGCAATCTTTATCTTACAACTACGACTTTCAACCCCCAACCCGCAACTTTCAACTTTCAACTTTCAACTTTCAACCCGCAACCTTCAACCCGTTTATTTTACTTTAAAATTGAACACAACCACTCCGATCTGAACATCGGGGGCTGATTCAAGCTGATTCAGGCTGGCACCCATAACCGCCTGCTCGCACTTGCGCCAGAGACCCTGATCTGAGAGAGTGGTACCTTTGACACCGGCACGGGCGTAAATAACTTCGCCGGATTTATCCACCCTGATCTCAACATATATCTTTCCTGACAATTGCCCTTCATCGTTGATCCTGGGGAGATTCATAAAGCGTCTGTTCTCAAGAGAGAGCCTTACATCCCCAAAACCAGATCCGCCTTTGCCATAGTTAGGTGCGAGAGGATCACCGTCAGGATCGCCCTGATTACCCGGAGTACTTCCTGTTCCGTCGCCTTTACCGGTACCATCGTTCTTTTTGCCTTTATAAAGCGCATTCTGATTAACTGTCGGCTTGCTCTCCTTTGTTACAGGAGAAGTAGATGGTACGGGTGAACTTTTCTTTTCAGTTGTTGCAGCCACTGCAGGAGCATCTTCGTTTTCCTGTGTTACTACTGATTTATCACTGCTCTCCATGGAAGGAGTCGGCTGTGTTTCTGTATTGGGCAGTACCTTATCAGGTGGAGTATTATTAGCATTAGGATCAACAGATGGTTCATCAATACTCATATAATCATCGCCCATTCCTTCTTCCGCTGTTCCATAATTCACTACAATACCTCCTGTCCCCACTTGAGGAGGCAGGGAAAGACCAAAATGGATTAAATAGCTTATCAGTAAAAGTAAACCCATCACACCCACTGAAATTATCACAGCCTTTGGATAATTATTTTCTTCCTGGTATTGCATACTCTTATTTTGGTTCTGTTGCTAAAACAAGTTTAACCCCCATTTTGTTAGCGATATCCATAATCTGAACAACATCCTGTATCGCTACAGTACGGTCTACATACAAAACAATGGTAAGTTCCTGCGCCAGTTGTTTATATCCCATAAGCCTGGGCTGAATTTCTTCAAGCTTTACGGGTTTTTTATCCATAAAATACTCCAGATCCTTGGTTACAGCTATCGTAACGGTTTTTTTAGAAACTGATTGACCTGAATCAGAGCGCGGAAGCAGGAGTTTAATTACATTCGGATTGGTTACCGTAGAAGCTATCAGGAAAAACAGCATCAGAAAGAACATGATGTCGTTCATTGCTGAAGTTTGTACTTCGGCTGCCGGTCGTTGTCTTCTTCTTAAATTCATAATTTCCTGTCTAACGGCCTGGTTCTTCTAACAGGTCTATAAATTCAATAGCATCAGTTTCCATTCTCAGAATTACACGGTCTACCATGATATTTAAAACATGGTAGCCAACATAAGCCACAATCCCTACCATCAAACCGGTTGCAGAAGTGATCATCTTTTCATAAAGTCCCCCTGAAATAATACCGATACTGATATTGTCGGATAGTGAGATATTATAAAATATCCTGATTACACCGGAGATAGTACCAACGAAGCCAAGCATTGGAGCAATACCTGCTACTATTCCAAGGATGCTGATATTTTTTTCAAGCTTAGATACCTCAAGTTTTCCAATATTCTCAATAGCCCCTTCAATGTCTTTGATCGGACGGCCTATCCTGAGCAAGCCTTTTTGAAGCATACGCCCCAGGGGAGTATTGCTGTTACGGCATAAAGCGAGTGCTGAGTCAAGCTTACCCGACAAAATGCTCTGCTTAACCTGTACCATAAGGTTAGACTCATTACGGGAAGCTTTCCTGATGGTAATATATCTTTCTATAAATATTATAAGTCCGATAAAGGCAAGTATGCCAAGAGGAATCATCACCCAGCCTCCCTTAAAAAGAAGGTCTATGAACCGTAATTCCTGAGCTTTTTGAGCGGCCTGTACGGCAGCCGTTGCAACTGTGTCGGGACTAACTGTAGAATCAATCTGTAATAGAAACATGTGTGTTATTGTTTTACTTTATCTTTTATTGTATAGATCCAGGCTTCTTTATTAAAAGAATTTTGGATACGCCTTTTCTCCTGGCTGGCTTTTTCATAACTGGTATACGATCCCAGGCTGATCTTATACTTTGGTTTACGTGTATCTTCAATGATCTTTGCTTTAACACCTCGGCTTTGCATCAGTTTTAAATAAGTTTCGGCTTCTGTTCTTAATGCAAGCGAAGCGCCTATAACTTCATATTTTAATGCGGTATCAAGAGAAGTTGCAGCTATGGCTTTAGATGCAAGCGAATCCTTCCTTTTTTGTAATGTCTGTTTTGCATCAGCCACCGGGCTGCTGTCAGTATTGCTGGTAAGAGTATCGGTGATGATCGCCGGTGCAACTGCAGGAGAGGGTACAGCATTCCTTACAGCAATAGGCTTATCGGTCTTAAGGTTAAAGAACTCAGGATAAAAGACATATACCAGACTGCCCGATATTAAAAGTAACATCACCACCACAAGAATTGCCTGCCAGATGCTTTTCTGCCGGGGTTCTGCTGCCACTGTTTCTGCTGCAGGCATAATCTCGCCTTTTTTCTCAGGGGCGGTAAATTCCACCGTTTTTTTTACGGGAATAAATGCCGGATCATTGAGAGGCGCCAGGCCAAATTGCATGCCGGCAGCCATCGCAGGCTGCATATAAATACCACTTTCTGTACGCTGTAAAATCCCAAGCGGAGAGAGGTCTGCTTTTCCTTCGGACGTCAAAGACTGCAGGATATTATCTGTAAACTTATTTACGAAATAGCGTGCTGAAGCATCCGATATCTTTTTTACCGAACTGATATAATTAACCAGTTCTGAACCGGCAGAACCCGAAGCTTTAAACATTATTTCTTCTGAAGGAGGATAAAAAATACCCTCCTCCTTATTGTAACCCGCAGATATTTTCTTCCTGTAGAAGGTGCCAATACCGGGAAGGTTTACTTCAATGTGGTCCTTAAGTAATTCCGATATATACAGCGCAATATCCATCCGGGTAAAATTAATCTAAAATATGTATGCAGCAAAGGCAATCAGAAGGAATAGTTCAATCCTCCTATAATATTCAGCCCAACTTTGGGGTAGTACAAATACTTTTCATACTCGCTGCCAAAAATATTGTTAACCCGGAGAAAGATCCCCACCTTTTCTTTATAAAGATATTCTGCTCCCGCACTAAAATCAACATAGCTTTTTAACTTTACAATTGAAGGGGCGATAGCCGGATCAGAGTTATATAATAACGCCGACCTCTCGTCATTAAGAACCAGCTCTCCGTCAATGGTAAGTTTCTTGTTTATTGTTAAACGGGCATCAGAAAACAAACGGAATCCGGGTTTAAACCATGCTTTTTCCTGCGTGTCCATGCTATAATTATCGATGTTTACTTTTCCAAGCCAGCTAAATGCTTCTGACACCTTTACATTGATCTCGCCTTCAAGTCCCGTTACCTTAGCATTATCGAAAATCAGGTCGAAACGCTCAGCTCTGAGGCGGTTGTTGACAAAAAGAGGCATATTGTCCAGATCTTTATAGAAAAGCATCGCTTTATAACCAAATCCTGCACCGGCGTTACCTTTTATACCTCCATAGATATAGCTGTTTTCCTGTTCATTTTGTATTGCAGACACACTGCCGTTAAAAAAAATGTTTGAATTAAGATAAGGGTTTTCCTTTGAAAAATCACGTAACGACGACTTGTTAACATTACCCGTATACCCTCCAAAAAGAGTTGCGAATTCAGGAACAATAGGGATCTCAGCAGTTATAGTAGGGAAGAGGCTAAAGCTGGAACGATCTCCGAATTGCTCAACGAGATTTACCCCGATAGATAGCTTGTAAGCAGCACCCTGAATTTTAATGTAAGGATTTGCCCTGAAAATATGATTCCCGATACTGTACAGGGAATCCTTCGTCTGAGTAAAATCGGCAGAAGTATTCACTCCGATGTTAAACTGCTTCCATTCCTTGTTGAAGAAACCACTTAATGCAATTGAATTCTCTTTCGCATCAAATTTATCTGAAAGAAGATAAGCATCAGCTTTAAGGGCATAATCTGATGTTGCATCCTGTGCGAAGTTTTTTATCAGTTCACCTTTCAGAGTTATTGTTCCGAAACGCTGTTTAAGAGGATTCTGGTTAAACTGAAGGGAAGTATCCGGATTTGATCCATAAAAAAAGCTGGAAAAACGGTCGAAGCCAAGCTCCCCGTTCAGCGTAATTTCATCCATGATACTTTTTCCGAATACGCCGATTTCCTGCTGCGAAAACTCCTGTTTGTTGAGATCACCTTCCTGATTCAGATGCTTTACAAAAAAACCGGCCTGTAAAGCCTCATCGGGCCCGGTATTGAGATAAAGTTCAGCCAGACCTGTACTGAAATTTCCGAATCCTACTTTGGCATAATTATTTTTAAGGGGCGCTGCGGGCTGTTGCGAAAGGCTCTGCGCCTGCAACTGCCGGATATCGCTGTTTAATTCGAGTTTCTTATCAAGTATTGAATAATTCAATCTGGTTTTAAATGCCTTGGTACTGTTCAGATCAGGACTACGTCTGATCTTGGCAGCATCGGCAAGTACTGGCTTATAGGGACGCTCTACCACAATTTCTTCCGTCAGCGCACCCGATGGCTTTTCTTCTTTTTTTTCTGTTGTTTTATTCTGTGCATAAGAAGCTGCAGACAGTAACAAAGCAGAAAGTGTAAGTGTATATGGAATATATTTAAATTTCATCTTCCTTATTTCTTCTTATTAAGTTGTTCAAGCTTAGCTTTAGCTGCAGGAACAATTTCGTCATCTCCTCTATAATTATCTATGATACTTTGCAGGGTGCTCTTTGCCTGGAAAGGATCCTTTAAAGCTACATAAGTGTCGGCTAACAGAATAAAACCTTTGGCTGTCCAGTAATCCTGCGATTCCATTTTCTTTACCAGATCGAAGATCGTTTTCTGAGCAGTTTTATAATCACCTTTCTGATATTGCAAATATGCTGCAAGATATTTTGCTTCGGCACCAACAGCCGTCGTTGTTTTATTTGAAACATCCGTCAGTTCTTTGGCAGCAGTAGTAGTATCGCCCTTTGAGAGATATGCCTTACCTGCATAAAGTCCTGCTCTCAGTTTATCCTCGTCTGATGACCTGTCAAAGCCTCTTACCAGTTTTACATACTTAAGAACATCATCAGGCATATTCATATTGCTGTATGCTTCCATCAGGTTATTAACTGCGAAACCATAATTTGCTTTATATTCGGATGTTAATTCAAGTTTTTTCAGATAAACCACCGCCTCGTTGTATTTTTTCTGGTTGAGGTATAGTTTTGAAATGCTTATCAATGCACGTTCCGTATATTCACTGGTCCAGTCATTAAGGATAAATGTATAATCGGGAATTGCTTCATCCGGACGGTTCAGTTTTACAAGACTTTCAGCCCTGATAAATTTGGCCTGTTTTTCGTATATAGGCTTTGGAAATTTATCGAAATAAGCATTTACGGCGTCGAACGCGCCCTGGTAATTACCCCTGAGAAATAAATTGTTGGCTGCCTGAAATGTGATATTATCCTGTTCTGATGTAGTTAGATTACCAATACTTGTAGTATTGGCATAAGCAAGAAAACCATTTGCATCGGCCTTGTCCAGATAGATGTTTTTAATTGATTCAAGGGCAAGTTTGGCTTCATCTGTTGTTGAATAATCTTTTACCACACGCTGAAATGTTGCAAGCGCTGCATCATTCTGGTCCTGGTTATATTGCACCAGTCCGATAGTTACCAGCGCCCTTGGTACATAGCTGCTTCTGGGATATTTATCGATCAGTGCCTGCAGATCGTTCTTTGACCGGTCGTTATCTCCCTTAACAAAATAAGTATAGGCCATTTCAAAACCTGCGTCATCCGCATAGTTTGAATTCGGGAACTGCTGCAATAATTGCTGATGGGTGGCGATCTTTGCGTCATTCTGGCCCTGTAACCCCTGGATCATTCCACGCTGGAAAAGGGCATAATCTTCTCCCTGACTTTTCCATGCAATAATTTTATTGTATTGCTGCATTGCCAGGTCATAGTTTTTAAGAACGAAATAAGAATCGGCAAGCCTTAAAGTGGCATCATTTACCGTATTCCGGTCCTTGTCGTCCCCTCTTAAAAAACGATCAAAGTAGTTGGCTGCTTTGCTGTAACTTTCGTTCTGGAAGGCTGAATAACCAAGGGCATAATTGGCATAATTATATACGTCGGTTTTTTTTGCTGCCGGCATTGCCAGGAACTTTTCAAATTGGGCAACAGATTCACCATATTTCCGCACTTCAAACATCGCTTCAGCCAGCCAGTAAGTAGCGAGGGCTTCAATATCGTCGTCAACAGCATTGCTTTGCGAACGCATGAACAGGGAGATACTATTCTCAAACGCCCGTTCATTATAAAATTCAAGCCCCCTGAAATAGGTAACCTTCTGGTAGACTGCTTTTGTTTCCTGGTTTTTATTGGGTATCGTTTCCAGGATATTTACAGCCTCTTTATAATTTTTAGTCGACAGCAACACTTCACCTAATAAAGTTTTTGCCTCAACTATCCTTGCAGAGCGGGGATAGGTTTTAATAAACTGCTGGACGGCATCAAGTGCTACAGTATAGAAATCGAGTTCATACGACAATTTAGCATAGTTTAAAAGGCCTTCTTCCTTCAGCTTAGGGTCGAAATCAAGCCTGGAAGCCCTGAAAAAAGCATTTCTGGCACCCTGCTTATTATCGGTTTTGACAAAGGCCTCACCCAGTATGATCATTCCGTTCTGGTAATGAATATCCGGATTGCCCATCTTCTCCAGTTCGATAATCGCTTTTTGAGGATTGCCAAGTTTTATATAGCTGTATCCCATCTGGTAATTATCCTGGTTATTCTGGGTCTTACCCTGGTCAAGCTCCTGAAATTTCTGGTAATAGCTGATTGCAGTCTTATAGTCAGACCGAGCAAAATACGTGGCAGCTACTATCCTGTACATCTCCGGTTTATACTGGGCGTCGATTACCTTAATAGCAGGAATAGTATATTCCAGAACGTCATCGTAACGTTTGTCGAGAAAATAAAGAGCTGAAATATAATACGGGTAACTTGACTGATAAGCCGTTGAATTTTTCAAACGCTCAAATTCACGAAGTGCTGTTTTATAATCAGCATTCAGATAACTCAGATAAGCATAATAGTATATTGACGATTCGCTGTACTCACCTTTCTGATCTTTCAGTTTTGCAAAAAGAGGTTCTGCATCGCTATACTTTTTAGTAATAAAGTAAGAGTAGGCAAGTTTAAAGCGGTACTCATCGCTCTCTTTCCCGGTAAGGCTTGCAGCGCTTGTCTTTGTAAACCATTCGATTGCCTTTTCGTAATTCTTCTTTGCGAAGTACGATTTTCCAACCTGAAAGTATGCAGATTTAGTATTGGCGCTTGAAGGATATTCCCTGATAAAAGCCAGAAGCAGGCCTTCCGCATTACTATTCCCTAATTCGAGGGCACATACAGCCGCATAGAACCGGGCATTCTCTTTAAGAAGTGAAACCTGCTTATTATCAGCCAGAGACTGCGAAGAAGGAGACAGGCGATACTGTTCCACTCTGCTGAACTGTTCGCTGGCCGCAGCATATTTCTCTTTTTCAAAAAGCTCTGTTCCGCTTTTATAGGCTTCGTTTATGGTAAACCATTCTGTTTTCTGAGCCAGGGCAACCAAAAAAGAAAAACAAAATATTGAGGTGATCAGTAGACATTTTCTAAGCATATCTTATTATAAAATTGCTAAGTTAACAGATATTGTTTTATATATTCCACAGAAGTAATTAACACATGTGGAAAATCTGCCAAAAGTAACGTTTCTGAATGCAAAACTGATATATAATTGATAAAAGTATTTTTGAAGCTCCAGGTCCCTCCCGGCCGGAGGCTATCGGCTGTGAAAAAGCTGTTGCAGAAGCTCATCAGGGAATATTTTTACAATCCAATCCGCAACCAGCGGCTTTCAACTTTCAAACTGTACAACACATTCACAACTCAATGATTATCAGCTATAAAAATGTGTTGTATATTTAAATCAATTTTTGTTAAATCGCTGGAAACCTTCAACTTTCAAC
>JAATFW010000023.1 GCA_015654985.1 Sphingobacteriales bacterium
ACATTGAAACTAAAATTAAAAAACGGACTTTGGCTATCCTGGAACACATTAGGATGAGCATCCAGACTGCTTATTACACCGTCGCCGTTCCAGTCTTCATAAATGTAATCGCCCGGGAGAGTACCCCGTCCATAATAAACTGTACTATTTGCAATGTCGTCATAAGAAGTAAAACGTCCTGCTTCACCATATCCCACATTGAAATTCTGATTACGGTTCTCATTATTGTTCCTCCAGTTTTCATAAGAATTTCCTGCAACGGCCCGTTCATCATGAAGCTGTCTTATCCTTGTAACCGCAAGGGTTCCTTTCAGATTATAGCTAAAATCCCTTATTGATTTTCTGTGAGTTAACTCCAGTTCGAAGCCTCTTGCCCTGTCGCCGTTCAGATTTTCCTGGGGCAGATCCGCTCCTACAACGCCCGGCAAACTAAGAGCTCTTGTTACTAATAAACCCGTCCGCTTACGGCTAAAGTAATCAAAGCTTCCTCCGAGTAATCCATTCCAGGCTTCAAAGTCGGCACCGAGATCCAGGGTTTTAGCTATATACCATGTAATATTGGGATTTATAATCCCCTTGCTTGCAGCAGCATTTACAAAAGTTCCGTCAAAGAAATATCCACCCGGCAATTTATTGTTGTCTCCTGTTGCAGGATACGTATAGCCTGTAATAAACTGATAATTGGCGGCTCCGTCATCTCCCAGCTTACCGTAAGATCCCCGTAATTTAAAATTACTGACGAAGTCCATAAAAGAGTTCTTCCAAAAACCTTCTTCAGAGACCCTCCAGCCTACAGAAGCGGCAGGGAAAAAGCCCCAGCGATGACCGCTTCCGAACAGTGAAGATCCATCATTACGAAAACTGAATTCTGCCAGATATTTGGAGCGATAGTCGTATCCAACCCGGCCGACTATACCCATATTCGTCTTTTCGTAAAGATCATTTGGGCCTGTGGCCATGCTACCCTGCTGGTTCAGAGAGTTCCCTGCAAATAGCTGATCAACATCAAGGGAAAGTTCTCTTTGAGCAAAAAAATTGTCACCAATTCTTTTCGACCCTTCAAGTAAAGCAAGCGCACTGACATTGTGAACGTTATTGAATGTATGGTTATAATTTAAAGAAAGCTGATAGAGCGTAGCTTCTTTAGTATAATATTCTCTTCTGAAAGTACTTGGGCTTTGACGGGCTTTAGGTTCATACGTGTCGGTTGCAGCATTGTAGTCATATAAATTATATTCCTTCTGGTATTGTTTGTTGTCTGCCGCCTGATAATCATAACTGAACATGCCTTTTGCTACAAGGCCTTCAACATGCGGAATGTCATAAGACAGGCTCATTGACGACTGGAACCATTTGTTCTTAAACTGTTTATAACCGCTCACATCGGCATCTATCATCGCAAGAGGATTTTCTCCTTCAACATATCCGTATTGCAGATACTTGGGATTATTATTGGCATAGACCGGCTGCTGTGGCGAAGCCCTTTGAAATGTCCGGATAATCCAATCTGAATTCGTATACGGCTGGTCTTTGGTCTCCGTAATTCCGCTCAGGCTTAAATCCAGGTTCAATCCCTTCTTTATCTTAGCTGAGATATTGGAACGTACATTATATCTGTCGTAGTTCAAATCATTGCTGCGAATAAAAGACTCCTGCTTTAAATATCCTGCACTCGTAAAAAAGTGAACATTCTCTGATCCGCCGGTAGCACTAAGAGCATGCTGTGTCTGCGGGGCCCCTGACCGCATAATTTCATTCCACCAGTCGGTGCCCTGTTTGGTGCCGTTACGATAAGATTCTATTTCTTCCTGGGTAAATTTTAACGTCCCGCCATCTACCTTGTGCATTGATTTTTCATTTTGCAGCACCATCCAGTCGGCAGCGTCTACACTTTTTGGCGAACCGGTTGGATTTTGCAATCCGTAGCTGCCTGAGTATTCTAAATCCAGGCTGCCTGCCTTACCTTTTTTAGTTGTAATTAATACTACACCATTAGCAGCCCTCACTCCATATACTGCTGCAGAAGCATCTTTCAAAACCGAAATAGATTCAATATCATTGGCATCAATCCGGGTAACATTATCACGGGGTACACCATCAATAACAACCAAAGGTGTCCCCATCCCGCGAATATCAAAACTGTTGTTGAAAGATCCAGGCTCACTGCTTTTCTGAACCACACGAACTCCGGGTAATTTACCCGTTAACATGTTCTGTACATTCTCATTCTTTGTAGTTAATATTTCGGCACTATTGATAGCAGAAACAGCTCCTGTCAGCGTTTCTTTTTTCTGTGTGCCATACCCTACAACGACCACTTCTTCAAGGCTTCTTGAAGAAGACGGCGCTAGTTGAACAGATAAGGCCGTACCGCTGCCTGCCCTGATAACCCTGGTCTGATACCCGATAAAGGAAACAGAAAGACTATCATCAGGACTTGCAACCGGAATAGCAAATCTGCCGTCGATGTCGGTAACCGTCCCCCTGGTTGTACCCAGTATCTTTACGGTAGCACCAGGAAGAGACGCTCCTTTTTCGTCGACAACTCTTCCTTTCACTATAATATCATCTGAAAGCTCAGGCTTCCGGGCTACTGTTTTATCATCAGGCTCAGCGAGACTGATAACAATTATTTTATTTACCTCTTCATACTTCAGAGGAGTGTTTTTCAATAATCTCTTCAGGACTTTATCAAGTTGTTCATTTGTAAACCTGATACTGGTTACCTTATAAGAATTCAGAAGCTGACGATCATAAGCAAAAGGAATTTTTAATTGATTATGCAGATTATTGATAGCGGATTCCAGAGATTGATTTTGGAGCGTAACAGTAACTTTAGTCTCATTAAGAACCTGGCCTTTTTCCGCATATGCATCGTTAACACAGCATATGGATACTAAAAATACTATTAGTATAAAGGATACCCGCGTTAATAAAAATAATGGCCGGTTTTGTCCATCTTTTTTCATACCTTGTTTTACTTTTAATTAAAATTTAAGTTTTGCCGCTTTGCGGCATTTTTAGAAGGTAGTTGTTAGAGCAACTGCCTTCTTATTATGTTCTTTGGTTAGTTTAATTCTTAAACTGACATTAATAAATCCTCCTTTCTTTAATTAGATGATATTTATTTGTTCGTAACTTCAAATGATCCTGTCTGAAAGAACGCATCAATCAGGATCATTCAAACAGATAAAAAGCATTACCGCTTTCTTTAATTTTCAAATGATGGATAGCCGCCAGTACTTCTATTGCTTTTTCAGCTCCCATGCTTGTCATAAGCTCAGCTGTATACCGGTTTGCTTTCAGTGAGGGTGTCTCACCATAGATCTTAACGCCGAAATTCTTTTCCATTAAAATAACCATATCATTGAATGAGATGTCGTTAAGAGCTAACTTTCCTTCTCTCCATGAAAGTAACCCGGATTCAACAGCACTAACCTTAAAAGCGTTCTTTTCCTTATTATAAACCAGTTGATCATTCTTTCTGAGCACCTGCAGGATTTTCCCTTTAGAAGAAACACTTACTTTTCCTTTTATAACACCTATACTCATTTTGCTGACATCACGATAAGCTGATATATTGAAAGCTGTTCCCAATACCCGGGTAGTCATTGCTCCGCTTGTAATAATGAAGGGCCTGGCGGCATCTTTCTTTACGTCGAAATAGACCTCTCCATCCAGAATTTCCACTCTCCTTTCCCTGGAAAAATTATTTTGGACCCTGATATGGCTTCCGGCATTAACAACAAGCAGGGTTCCATCACTCATCGTGATATTTTTCCGTTCTCCCGGCCTGGTATATATTTCTGAATAAAGGGGCTTCTGACAAGGTACACGATCAAAGCGCTGCATAACGATCCATGTTATTCCCGGAATCAAAATAATCAAAGCCGCTATCCTGAGCAGAACAGGAAGCAGGGAAACAGAACGAAGAGTTTTTCCGGCAATAACAGGTTCTATCCTCGACCAGATCTCATTCTTTACAGTATCCTCTTCTTTCTTTGAGAACGTTTTTTCTGCCCCGGCCTCAAAAGACTGATACCAGTTATCTACTCTTTTCTTTTCTTTGGAACCGGAGTTTCCCGACAAATAATTCTTTAAGATTTGCTTAACTCTTTGAGTGTCCATCAACCTTCTTTTACTCTATTATATGAGCAAGAGGCTTTTGGTACTAGCCGGATAAAAAAATTACTTTGCCCTCCGGAAACTTATTCGTGATTCGCCTTTAAAAAAAGACTTCTTAAATAAAAAAGGACTTGTTAAAACCCGCTTTGCCAGGTTTGTTTTTTAAAGGGGGGAGTTGAAACTACCACCGGCATATTGTTCACTGCGGCTTGTAAGTTTCTGCGGATGTCCCGGTGACAGCATCTGATAAAAAACAAACATCAGCATCAACGCATAATCAGATATATTTTTAGTATTTAACTTTTCCCTCAGACGTTTAAGTGCAGTGGTTAACTGGTTTTTCACAGTTTGTTCCGATAAATTCAACTGACCTGCAATCTCGCTGATAGAAACATCATCCTCCCTGCTCATCCGGAAAATCTGCTGCATTCTTACAGGGAGCTTACATACTTCCGATTCGATCAATTCCTTAAGTTCTTTGATTTCAAGATTATTATCAGATGGTATTTCCATAAGACAATCAAAAAAGGTGATCTTTCTGATCTCTGAAGCGGTAAATGCATAATAGGTAATTATGCGATATTTTAAAGCAGTGTAAAGATATCTTGCTATTTCACCATCTTTATCCGCTGTTATATCGTCCCTTCTGCGCCATAATGTTGTCATTACTTCCTGTATCATATCTTTCGCAGTATCTTCGTCGACGCGCTTGCATGCTTTCAAATAGAGTTCCCTCCAATATCTGTCATACAAAGTCCTGAAAGCGGAAGCATCTTCCTGCTTTACTAACTGCAACAAATCAGCATCGCTTAATAATTTTAAGACTTGCATATAAATTGGTTATAGTCGTTATCCTGAATTTCATTGGCAGAACAAAGATAGAACTAAAATCGATTTAGCAAAAGGCCTACTTGAATTCAATGGCAAATTATGACAAAAGTAATACCGGGATATTTTACAGGTGACTTTCAGGTTCCGCTGCAACAGGCAAACAAAAGAAATCACTATAATCTATTTTTATAAGCTTATAACCAGGGATTTATCCAGAGAAATCACTTTTAAAATCTTAGTCCGCTAACAAGTCACTCTAAGCCACTGTCTAAAGCATCCCCTTTCTTCTTTTTGAGGCTGGCTATTTTAGAAAGGGTGGTGGTTTTCTTTTTTTATCCTTCAGGGCCTCAGATCCGGTGCCAAAATCAGGAGTACGGATGCCCTCTGCAGCCGATAAAGCCAGTTTTTCTTTTAACATAAGCTTATCCGGATGCACGAAAAACTTTTGGGTGGTAAAAGGGTGGTATTTCTTCTTCAGCATATTTTAAAAATGATTCTCCGGGGTTTACCAGGCATTAACTTATGATTAACATTTTGATCTGTTAAAATCTGGCAATAAAATTATAATTTTAAAAACGATTTAGCAATGATATAAAAATTATTGTACCAATATTATATACTCAGTTATGCTTAAAAAAAAACCAACATTTGTATTCCTTCTTTTACTGGTAGCTTTTGGAATAAAAGGGCAGGAAAACGTTAAATTATCTTCATTTGTCAATCCTTTTATCGGAACCGGGGCGGTAGACCAGTCAAGCCTGTCAGGGAGTAATTTTCCCGGAGCAACGGTACCGTTCGGCTTTGTACAGCTAAGTCCTGATACACAGGACAATCCTGACAACCCAGCTTCAGGATATGACTACAACAACAAAACTATTGTAGGATTCAGTCATACTCACTTGAGCGGCACAGGTGTGTCCGACCTTTTCGATGTGCTGTTCATGCCTACTACAGGAGACATTAAAACCGTTCCGGGGGAAGCAGAAAAACCAGGCAGCGGCTACAGGTCAGGTTTTTCTCATACACAGGAATCAGCAAAACCCGGTTATTACCAGGTGAAGCTGCTGGATTATAATATCAATGCCGAACTTACCGCTACCGAACATGCTGGATTCCACCGGTATACCTTCCCTGCTAACAGTGCGGCCCACGTCATAATTGACATGAATCACTCATTGAACAAGAAAAGAAATTACTGGGCATGCAAAATTATAGGGTCTGAAATACGGATCGTGGATAATAAAACCATAGAAGGATACCGGATATTAACAGGCTGGGCAAAACTCAGGAAGATCTATTTCAGAGCCGAATTTTCTAAACCCATTACTTCTTCAATCATGGTAAATGGCAGCCGCGTTTACAACAATGAAGTTATAGTGAATGGTACTAATATTAAAACAGCCTTGAACTTTGATATAAGTGACGGGAATGCACTTTTAGTAAAAGTAGGCCTTTCTCCCGTTAGCATAGCTAATGCACAACAAAATCTTGACAAGGAAATTTCTGGCTGGGACTTTGAAGGCGTAGCTAACGAAGCAGAGAATAAATGGGAAAAGGAACTTGATAAGATACATATAGATGCAACTCCCGAACAAAAACAAATCTTTTATACGGGTTTATATCATGCCTTTACACAACCTAATAATATGGCTGATGTGAATGGAGACTATCAGGCTACAGATCTTACAATCAGGAATGCATCAGATAAAAAGCACTATTCAACCTTCTCGCTGTGGGATACCTACCGTGCTGCACATCCTTTATATACTATTCTTCAGCCCGAACGTACCGCTGATTTTATAAACAGCATGTTCAGGCAGTATGATACTTACGGGTATCTACCAATCTGGCAGTTATGGGGAGATGAGAACTATTGTATGATAGGCAACCATGCAATTCCGGTTATTGTTGATGCTGCACTTAAAGGAATAAAAGGTTTTGATATTGATAAAGCCTATGAAGCTGTAAAAGGATCGTCGGTGAGAAGCCATCCCGGCTCTCCTTTTGATATCTGGGAAAAATACCAATATATGCCCGAAAACCAGCAATCGCAATCTGTTTCTATTACGATGGAAATGGCATATGATGACTGGTGCGTTGCACAGCTTGCTAAGAAGCTTGGAAAAACGGATGATTACAACCGTTTTATGAAAAGATCGCAATTCTATAAAAATCTTTACGACAAGCAAAGCGGATTCTTCAGGGGTAAAAACGATGATGGAAAATGGCTCTCCCCTTTCAACCCCCTTCAATACGGAGGCAACGGAGGCAATCCTTATACTGAAGGAAACGCATGGCAGTATTTCTGGTATGTTCCTCAGGATGTAAACGGACTGATCGCACTGGTTGGGGGAGATAAAGCATTTACTGAAAAATTAGATACGTTTTTCAGCCTTAAAGATTTACCGGGTGAGGTTAATGGTAATGCTTCCGGCTTTATTGGCCAGTATGCCCATGGAAATGAGCCAAGCCATCACGCTGCTTATTTGTATGATTATGCAGGACAGCCATGGAAAACACAGGCTTATGTAGCCAAGGTACTGAACGAGCTTTATAACAATACATCTTCTGGCTACTCGGGGAATGAAGATTGCGGACAAATGAGCGCCTGGTATATCTTCAGCTCAATGGGCTTCTACCCTGTGAATCCGGCTAACGGAGTATATGCGATCGGATCGCCGATTTTAGCTAAAGCTGTAATTCATCTGGCTGAGGGAAAAGACTTTACTGTGATCACAAAAAACGCTTCTCCGAAGAACGTTTATATCCAGTCGGTAAAACTTAACGGAAAGGCTTATAATAAAGCCTATATCACCCATAAGGATATTACTGAGGGTGGCCAGATTGAATTTACAATGGGGGGCAAACCGAATACGAAATGGGGCAGCGGCATGGCTGCAAGGCCGCTTGTAAGTGCTTTTAATTGATAATAGGTTAGCAATCAGCATCAAAAAACCAGGGCGCCTTTAGACGTCCTGGTTTTTTAATAGGTATAGGATTGTCTTTTTATTCTCTTCTGCCGGTCTCTCCTTGTGAAGGACAAACCTTGAAATTTCCGGTTCTTTTCGAATCTTTCATCACAAATTTTATTTTGCTTCCCTCTACTTCTCAAGGCGGTTCCATTTAATACTTTCCTGTTGATTCCCAGGGTAATTAAAGGATACCACTTTCCTCCCAGGAAGTACCCGAAAGAATAATTTTGTGATATTCTGGGAATTTTTCTGTTATTACAATGGCATTAAAAGGCAAAAGGGTTATTAAAAAGTACCGCAGGGGAACATCCCTGCGGTACTTTTAATGATTAATAATATTCGATCAACCGCCATTCGCTCATCTGGAAGATGCTGGCTCCATTGTTAGCCTCAAGGACGATACGGTAGTAGGTATAAGACTCTTCATTGTCGATTTCAAACCTATGGGTTTCCGTGAAGTTGTTAAATACCTGATCTACCCGCCGGTCAAGTATGGCCCAGCTCGTACCATCATTCGACGCTTCCAATCTCCAGGTCTTTGGATCACGCGGATGCTCATCATTACCAGACGTAAACGTATAAGCGCCTACAGCTTTTCCTGCAGGGAATTTCAACTGGAACCACATGCCCGGCACAAAAGTTTGAACAAGATATTTGGTTGAGAGATTACCGTCAACCAGTTTTGGAGAACCTTCTCCGGCACCCGGACCGCCGTTATTTTCATTACTTACCGACAAAGTTGCCTGCGCCGTAATATCACGTGCACGGCGTATCAGCGAATCGATGCGGAAATAGGTAACAGCAAGATTTGGGTCCGGAGTTCCCCCGCTGGCGCTGATCATCCGGACAGGGACCATGTAAGGTTGTCCACGCTCCAGTTGCTTTGCCAATACTGCTATTTTAAGTGGCTCCGAATCTGCTTTACCGCTTCTGATAACACTGTTCAAGCCGGAAATAGTATATGAAGACTGAGGGAACGGGATATACTCAGTTCCGTGTGCTGCGTTATATTCAGCGATAAGGCTCTCGTCAACCTGAAACGAAACATTTATATCCGATGCGGGAGTTTTCAATCCTCCATACGATGCACCAAAGCTGATGTCCTGAACACTATCAATATCGTACAGCGTTACGTCGGCTCTATCCTGATAAGCCTGCGACATATATATCGTACCTTCATTTTCTACGGAGTACTCAACATCCTTTATACATCCGCTGCCAAAAACCGTTAACAAGACAGCCAGCAGCATCAGCCTCCGGTCAATCTTTTTTATGTTATACATTCCTGTTCTAATTGTCATTTTACAAAAGTTACCTTTTACAAATATTTGTTTATATCTCCTGTATTTACCAGCCTGGATTCTGAACCATCAGTTCGTCCTTAAGTATCTCATCATTTGGTATTGGCCAAAGATAATCCCGTTGTCTGAAAACCCGGGTTTCGATCAGGGTCTTTTCATAGAATGCGTTTCCATCGGCAAACATATTCATGCCATAAATCTCCCCTGAAAATTCGTTAGCGGCAGTCTTCCAACGGCGGCAATCAAAATATCTGGCGTTTTCAAAAGCCAGTTCTATCTGCCGTTCTTTGCGGATCGCTGTACGCATCGCTGCCTGCCCGTCAGGTACCGGTATCTGCCCGTCAGCAGAACCGTAAAGAGGAATTCCGGCACGTTGACGTATCAGGTTAAGATATTTGAGAATATCGGCATTTCCGGGAGCATATTCATTCAGTGCTTCAGCATAGTCGAGATAGATCTGCCCCAGACGCAACTGAACACCTCCCCTGTCATTACTGTTGGCAACTACATTTTTACGTACAATATATCCCGTAGGCGATACGTCTGATGTACTTTGTTTCCTTCCTGAATTTCCGGATAATTCCATTACTGTGATGACTTCACTTGTGTTAGATCCCTGATTTAACCAATAGCTCCTGTTATACGTAACTCCTACATAGAAACGAGGTTCCCTGTTAATCCATTGATTGTAAGTACTTCTTGCCTTAACATCAAAAGGAGCTTTGAAGTCGGAAGATCCTGTTAACTGATAGTCAGATCCCTGATCTCCGATTGACCGGCCATTCTTCATAAAATAAGCGTCTACCATTTTTTGGGTAACACCGAGAGCACCTGCTCCCTGAACATCCGAAGTATACCCGACATGTTTAGGTGTCTTATCATATTGCGAACGATTCATTGACTTTGGACGGGCAAAGATCCACTCTTTATTCCATTCAGTCGACATTACATTCTTAGTAGACAAATAAGCCTGCATAAACGGGTCGGGATCTGTTTGTACATAAAGATCATATGTATTCGGAACGAACAGGTCAAGAAACTCTTTGGCTGCATCCGCTGCTGATTTCCACCTATTCACATCGTAGGTCTGATTTATCAGTTGTTTACCATCTTTATTCGCCAGGCCTGCCATATCGGTATTTCCATTGAAAAGCGGACTGGCGCTTAACATGAGCGCTTCGACTTTAAATGCTTTTACCATTCCCTGCGTTATCCGGCCGTATTGGTCACTTACTGGCTTGATTGGCAGATCAACATAAGCCTGATCCAGTTCTGTAACAATAAAATTGATACACTCGTCAAATGAACTTCTGGGTAACAGCACCTCATCCAGCGGCGCATCAACAGGCAATACAGTATTTACCAACGGCACCGGCCCATAAATGCGTACCAGCCAAAAATAATACATCGCGCGGAGGGCTCTGGCCTCAGCCTTGTACCTGGACTTCATAGCGGCATTTACCTCCGCTTCGTTCGCTCCGTCAATCTTGTCGATAAAATCGGTGGCATTACGGATCGACTTATAGAAATTATTCCAAAGATTCGACACCGTTCCATCAGTAGTTGCCCAGGTGCTCTTATTAAGATTGTTGGCATAGTTAAAATCCCAGGTGTATTTAGCCTCGTCCGAGCCGGCAGTCCATGGGCCTGAAAACTGCTCACTCTGCCGCTGCGACAACTCGTTGGGAATATTGGCATAAATTTGAGCAAGGTACTTGTCTACATACGTTTTTGACTGAAAGATATCGTCCACTGTCAATACATCATCAGGGACCTGGTCAAGAAAGTTGGAGCAGCCGCTGGATATAAGAAGACTGCCTGCAACTAATATAGCTAATATTTTCGTTTTCATTTTCTATCGTTTTTTCGTTTAGCTGATCTCAGAGATCTGTATTCACATCTCATTATCTGTTCTTAAAAGTTTGCCTGTAAGCCAATTGAATAAGTGCGAATGTTTGGATACGATGAACCGTTCTGTGTATTCAGTTCAGGGTCCCACAGCTTAAACTTACTCCAGTACAGGAGATTCACCCCCTGGAAATAAATACGTGCATTTTTAACACCTATGGCTTTTATTTTCTCTACCGGCAGATAATATCCTAAGTCTACAGTTTTAAGACGTATGAAATCAATATCTTTTACCCACCACGTTGACGCGACAGCATTGTTCTTGTTTATCGAGTTTCCGTAACCTAAGCGGGGATAAAAAACATCCTGAGAGGGGTTATCTTCTGTCCATCTTGATTCTGCTGCTGCATACAAATTACTTCTTTCCGGCCCGGTACTGTTGTTGAAGGGAATAATGCCATCACCGGCAAGCAATCTTTGGGCGCCATCAATTCCCTGGAAAAAGGCACCAACATAGAACTTCTTATAACTCACGTTGAAACCGAAGCCATAAAGCAAATTCGGAATATCCCCGTTTCCTATTTTTGTCTGATCATACGTATTAATAACACCGTCTCCATTCAGATCCTTATACCGGATATCGCCGGGACGCTGGACACCAAGGCCGGACTGATCTGCATGATTGTCAATTTCGGCCTGATTCTGGAATAAACCATCAGCAACATAACCGAAAGTGGCAAGCGAATTGCGGCCTCTCCTCTCAAGATAAGGATAAAGCTGCTTAGGCGCATCATTATCGATCAACTGATTCCTGCTATAAGTAAATGTTCCATTGAAAGACCAGGTCGTTTGGCCGATCTTGTAGCCCTCGAGGGCTACACTTCCGTCCAAGCCCTGATTATCTATTATGCCCAGGTTCCCAAAGGGCTGATTTTGGAGCCCCAGATAGCTGGGTAAGCTTGCTCTTTGCAGAAAGACTCCTGTACGATGTTCCTTAAACCAGTCCAGAGTAATGTTCAGCCTGTTGTTGAGGGTCGTTACATCCAGGCCGACGTCTTGTTTGTGCGACTCTGCCCAGGTAACGTCGTAACCATAGTCAGAGATAGCAACACCCTCATTATATTCATCTGTGTTACCGGAGCCCGTGTAAAACGAATAGCCAGTTGCATTTGTTTTAACAATCGTCAAAAATCCGAACCGTCGACCGCCTCCTCCGGAACCTGTGATCCCATTAGAGTACCGAAGCTTAACAACTTGAAATGCATCCTTCAGAGGCTCAAAAAACCGTTCATTTGATAGTATCCATCCCACACCAAAGGAAGGGAAGAACCCATAACGCCGGCTGGGTAAAAAGTTTTCCGATCCGTCATAGGCGAAGTTGAATTCGGTAACATAACGGTCATCAAAGAGGTAATTAGCCCTGCCGACCAGACGTTGTGTACGGAAAGGTAAAGAGCCGGTAAGATCGGTCGCAAAGGCAGCAATCTGATCCGTCTGTGTATATAGTAACAGGCCGGTGACGTTATGCTTTCCAAACTGCCTGTTGTAATCAAAACCACCCTCAAAGTAGAACTGGCGATTTCCGCCATTAGTCCGTTGATAACTAAGGTTATCAGACCCATTATCTGACAATACGACAAGATTAAGTGAACCATCGTCATTATAAGGGGCTGAACGGTCTATACCGTAAGTAGTCCTGGTGCGCCTCCTTGCAATAGTATGCGAGTTAAAGGTATCAAATGAGAACATCGCATGAGCTGCAAGCCCGGGAGTCACAAATTCAAGTTCCTGCGATAGCCTGGCGTTGGAATACAGCTGACTTCCAAAACGGTTGATATACCCGGTTTGCGTTGCCAATGCGTAGGGGTTAGGCTGTGCATCGGAAGACTGATTGACGGCAGGAACCAAATTTCCGGGATA
>JAATFW010000065.1 GCA_015654985.1 Sphingobacteriales bacterium
GAAAACACCAAGACTATAGTTGTTGATCTTTATACAATAGCGTATTATCCTCTTTGATCTTTCCTTAAGTTTATCAATCTCCAGAATATATCCCGTCACTGCCAAAAGGATCATGGTATTAATTCCAATAGTGGTGCCCATTGCATGAGCTACCGTAATATGTGTGCCGTGGGTATAACGATTAATTGCAGGGACCGACATCAAAAGGGCCAGAAATAAATTCGCAAATATCCAGAGCTCTGCAGTTGAGATGAAGCTGTAGGGGAGAGAATATTTCAGCTTCTGGCTTTCCCTTAAATTATTTTTAAAATTACGGATGATGCTTATCAGGATAACCCACTCCGTCATGCTTACAGCATAAGCAACAATTCTCATCCAGTTGGCATTCGGAAGATTATAAACATGATGCCCCCAGTTGAACATCAGATTAAACAGGCCAAGAAAGAACAGAAAATAGGTTTTCCGGCTGTATGCGAGGTCATTATTCCCACTGATCCTTACCAGGATAAATACCGAAAGGCCGTTGATCATTTGGTTCCAGGCTCCCACCATTGATCCGTTTGCTTTCCATTGCACGGTAACCTCTCTGATATATGACTCTCTGAACCATGCCAGATGCCAGAGATTTTGTTCGGTAAAAGTGATCAGGAAGAAGATTACTCCCGTAAACCACATCCATTCGTAAGCAGAAGAATTGATCCGGAAGTTCTTTAAAATGCTGAAACTAAAGAAAAGCCATCCGGCAAGCAATGGAATGTTGAGCCAGGCCGGGAATTCCCAGTATTCCCTGCCGCCATATTTATTGAAAAGATAAGTTATAAAAATAGTTACAATTGTGAGCATCCATATGATCATAAATAAGGATGCTGCTTTTTGGGACATTGAATGGAGCGATTGTCCTTCGTTTTTGAAATAACAGACACATCCGGCAGCTCCTGTTATAATCCAGAAAAGTGCAGCGGAGGCGTGCATTGGCCTTAACTGGTGAAATGGGAGCCATGCATTAAAATGTTCAGGGTAAAGAAATGCAAAAGAAGCTATTACTCCAAATATAAGTGCGCCGAGTAACAGCGAAAGCGAGAATTTAATAAAAAGTCCGTGAACTGCATTCATGTTTTTTATTTTAATAAATAAGTGCCGGTCCAGTGAACTGACTTTGAGTCGACTCTGCTTTTGCCGCTTTTATCTACCCATTTAAGGAAAGCCAGAACATCATTCACCTCCTTGTCGCTTAAATGAAAATCTGGCATTCTGGTCGTTCCATACTTGATAAATATCCTCATATATTCAGGACCTTTGCCGGGATCGGAAATCATATTGGTTAAGTCAGGTCCCATATATCCGCCCAATCCATACAACTGGTGGCAGGTATGGCAGTTTTTTTGCTGCCAAATATCCCATCCTTGCCTGACATTTGCCGGTGGTGGACTAAGGTGTTGCCCCGAGCCGCTATACTCATATACCATTGCAGTATAGACAGCGAAAACAATAAATAAAGCAGACCATATTTTCGTGATCATTGGGTATAATCAGGTTTATCTTCATGCCAAAGGTATATCCGGATAAATGAATAAATAATGATATAGATCATTTTTTGCAAATAATCTATAGAATATATAGAGAAAATTTATTTAGTGACGCACGTCATTCTTTTAAGGGGCATTAGGTTTTATTTTTGATTATGAGGAATTCATCAGCACCAATATATGCGGGAGCTTCCCTGCCCGGAACCTGTTAACTTCATTATATAATCCATCATAAATCAAAGAAATGAAATATCAAAACATTCTCAGCTCCATTGGCAATACGCCACACGTTCGTATTAACACGCTCTTCGGTAAAAATCACGAGGTTTGGATCAAACTGGAAAAGAGTAATCCGGCTGCAAGTATTAAAGACCGTATTGCTCTGGCAATGATAGAAGATGCAGAAAAAAAAGGCCTTCTGGTTCCTGGTAGTACCATTATTGAACCTACCTCAGGAAATACAGGTATCGGGCTGGCCCTTGTGGCCGCAGTAAAAGGGTATAAGCTTATTTTGGTAATGCCCGAATCGATGAGCATTGAACGGCGTAAAATAATGGAAGCGTATGGCGCTGAATTTGCACTTACGCCGCGCGAAAAAGGGATGAAGGGTGCCATTGAAAGAGCTGCAGAACTGGCAGCAACCATTCAGGGAGCATTTGTACCTCAGCAATTCGAAAATCCGGCAAATGTAAATGTACATAGTGCAACTACAGCGCAGGAAATCCTTGCCGATTTTCCCGGAGGAATTGATTTTCTTATCACCGGAGTGGGAACCGGCGGACATATTACCGGAGTTTCGGAAGTCCTCAAGGCTAATTTTTCCGGATTGAAAGTATTTGCGGTAGAACCGGCGTTATCGCCTGTATTAAGCGGTGGCAGCCCCGCGCCTCATCCTCTCCAGGGAATTGGTGCTGGATTTGTTCCTCCCATTTTAAATTCTTCAATCTTAGACGGTATTATTCAGGTAGATAAAGAGTCGGCTTATCACTATACCCGCAGACTTGCCAGGGAAGAAGGTATCTTCGCAGGTATTTCTACCGGGGCTTCGCTGGCAGCTATCGCCCAAAAACTGAATGAAATTCCTGATGGAAGTACTGTGCTCACTTTTAACTATGATACCGGTGAGCGTTATTTGTCGGTTGAGGGCTTATTTTGACAGATGAAGAAGATTAGAATCGCCCGGATATAATATTTTTTCAAATAATTACATTTAACCTATAGTTATTGTAGAGTAAGTAGTATATTTGCCCCGTGTTCTTTAACACTTATCCAGAAAGACGGAGGGATAGGCCCTGTGAAGTCTTAGCAACCTGTAAAGTTTTTAAATACAAGGTGCTAATTCCTGTCTGCATGAATTGCAGAAAAGATAAGTTGATACGAAACCAGACTGATGCGCAATGTCTGTTACTATCAAACGGAATCTTCCTTTCTTTCAATCTGAATAGGCTTATTAAAAAGTAAACTTATTATGAAGATTTATTTAGACAATGCAGCAACAACTCCTTTAGATAAGGAAGTATTTAAGGAAATGGAACCTTACTTTTTTGAAGGTTTTGCTAACCCATCATCGGCCCATGGCCCGGGGCGTGAGGCCAGAAAAGCCGTTGAGAAGGCCAGAGGTACAATTGCATCACTTTTAAATGCAGAACCGGGGCAGATACTGTTTACATCAGGTGGTACCGAAGCAGACAATATGGCCATTTGTTCGGCTGTACGCTCATCGGGTATTCGGTTAGCTGTTACTACGCCTTTTGAGCATCATGCAGTTTTAAATACACTTAAAGCCCTTGAAAAAAACGGTGAAATCAATCTTATCTATTTGATGCACGACGAGAGCGGCAATATTTCATTAAAGCATCTTGAAAACATCCTTGCTTTTAACAGCCGTGCACTTGTTTCTGTGATGCATGGAAATAATGAAATTGGCAATTTCAGCGATATTGCCGGGATCGCTGAGATCTGTCGCAGATATAATGCTTTATTTCATTCAGATACAGTGCAGACCATGGGCCATTACAGATTTGATCTTAAATCTCTTAATGCCGATTTTATTGTTGGATCCGGGCATAAGTTTAACGGACCAAAGGGCATTGGCTTCTTATATCACGGAGACCGTACGGACATTACTTCTCTGATAAAAGGCGGTGGCCAGGAAAATGGGAAGAGGGCCGGAACCGAAAATGTTGCCGGGATTGTGGGGCTTGCCAGAGCTCTTGAGATTGCGTACCGCGATATTGAGGAAGACAGAAGAAGAATCAGCCAGTTGAAAGCAAGGATGGTAGCCAGACTGAAAGGCGAGATCCCCGGAATTATATTTAATGGAAATTCTGCTGATAATGAGGAAAGTATCTATACCGTATTAAGTGTATCACTGCCTGTTCTTTCTGAAATGCCTGATGTCTTGTCTTATCTCGACAGCCAGGATATCTGCGCCTCGGGCGGAAGTGCCTGTACCAGTCATTCAGCCGGTGGTTCTCATGTATTGCGGGCGCTTAATTACAATTTTGAAAGAACAGTTATCCGGTTTTCATTCGGAAAGTACAATACGGAACAGGAAATTGATTATGCTGCCGGAATATTGACAGGCTTATTCCAAAAGACAGTGTCAAAAGGATTCAGGATCGCAGGCTGATGCCTGCATCCTGCGGAATAAAATAAGGAAAATCAAATGGATGGCATTTATAGATTCAACCTTAAGGATTTAACTATTACTATTATTATATAAGATGAAAAGTTCACCATTTAATCTTTACGCCGGAAGCCGGCATTTTCAGTCACGCAATATCAATTCATCTGCCTCTGCCTTATCATTTTTTGCATTCTTCTGTTGCCCGCGAATGTGTTGTGCATAGCTTTTTCTCATAAAGCCTGATACCGGTTTTTTGCACCGGTAATTCATATCCCGTTATAAACGGGAAATCTCTTATTCTTTTTTTTATTAACAGATCAATTTGAGGGAAGCTTCGTTTTTCGGATAGCCTCAATGATGCAGCTTTAGCTGTACATATCCTGATGTGGGTTGTAATTAATGCAAAGTGCAGGCAGTTGTCCGTAAACTTTTCAACTCTCAAAATTAAGATTTAAGAGACTCTAACCGGTATTGTGTCAGTAGATAAACATGTCATCCGGTTTTAAGCTGTAATAAATTTTTCACATAAACAGAACAACATGAAAACGACTACTTTTTATTTATTTTTTGCATTTCTGATATTATCCTGGTCATCTTATGGCCAGTCTATAACAGGAACAGTGCGGGATACCTCGGGTATTCTGGCCGGGGCTACGATACGTGTTGCCGGAATTACAAAAAGAGCTGCTACAACCGACGCTGGCGGGCGGTATGAAATTCCGGTAAGTCCCGGAAGGTATGCGGTGACCGCCAGTTACGTGGGCTACGGGCAGAGCCGGAAGGAAATAACCGTAGGACAGGGCGAAACAGCCACCCTTGATTTTATCCTAACGGGCAGCAGCCTGAATGAAGTAGTGGTAACAGGATCCCGCAGCGCCCCAAGGTCCAGGTTAAGCAGCTCTGTTCCGGTGGATGTTGTGGACGTGAAAAAGATAACCAGGGACGTTCCGCAGGTTTCGCTCAACCAGATACTTAATTACGTTGCTCCCTCGTTTAGTTCAAATACGCAGACTCTTGCAGATGGAACGGATCATATAGATCCTGCGTCATTACGTGGTCTCGGCCCTGACCAGGTACTGGTACTGATTAACGGAAAGCGCCGTCATAACACCTCACTGGTAAATATTAACGGCAGTTTCGGTAAAGGTTCTGTTGGTACAGACCTGAACGCTATTCCAACAGCAGCGATCAAAAGGATAGAAATTCTTCGTGACGGGGCTGCCGCCCAGTATGGTTCGGATGCTATTGCCGGAGTAATTAACCTTGTTCTGAACACAGATACCAGTAACATTTCAGCCTCTCTGACCACAGGCGCCTATGCATCCGGGGAGTCGAGGGATGATCTTGATGGAAAAAATGTACAGGCAAACATAAATTACGGGTTGCCGGTTGGTGCCCGGGGCGGCTTCATTAATCTTACAGGTTCATATGACTACCGCGAATATACAGACCGTTCGGGTATCTTTACCGGTACCATCTTTACTGATTATAATGATCCCGCACTTGCTGCTGTTCCAGGAACACCTGCGGGACTTGACATCACCGACGCCGAGCTTACCAAACGCGGTCTAAGCCGTTCTGATTTTGGTTCGCGTGTGGGACAGTCTGCAAACAGAGGGGGAAGCCTCTTTTTTAATGCTTCGGTACCTTTGAAGCAAGATGCGGAGATCTATGCCTTCGGCGGACTCAATTTCCGTAAAGGGGAAGCCGCTGCATTTTTCAGGACCCCCTCGCAGTTGACGCAAACTAACGCCGCGATATACCCAAATGGCTTTTTACCGCTGATCGGTACCGACGATTATGACCAGTCGCTGGCCGCAGGCATAAGAGGAACTCTTGGCGGCTGGAA
>JAATFW010000296.1 GCA_015654985.1 Sphingobacteriales bacterium
ATCAGATAAAAGGGCGTCTTCTTTCTCAAGGGTAAATTACAGTTCCTTTACCCGTAATAACGGTATCTGGAAAGTTGCCTATACTAACCTGAATACTTCTGCTTCTGAATTTTCGCCCATCTATTATAAAGATGGCCTCATCTTTAGCAGTAACCGGATTCCCGGGGGCATAACAGCGAATGTATTTCCCTGGGACAATACTCCGTATACCAATTTATATTTGGTTCGCACTCTTAAAGAAATTAAAGATGTGAATGCCGACAGCGTATTAAATGTAGCATTTAAAAGTTCTAAAGTTGCTTATAAATATAACGATGATGATACGGCGCCTACAAGCAATGATAGCCGCACCGTAGCCCAGTACAATCCGTCTATCCTGATGGATACTCTGGGCTTGATATTAAATACAGGAAAGAAAACAGAAAAACTTAAAGGGAAAATTAACAGCAGGTACCATGATGCCTCAGCGGCTGTCTTTCCGGATGGCGCCATTATATTTACCCGCAATAATTTTTACAGGGGAAGGGCAGGTGAAAGCAAAGACGGGGTAAATAAGTTAAAAATGTATACTGCCAGTGGCAAAAAACTGAACAAAATAACAGAATTCCCTTATAACAATAATGAATATTCAGTAGGGCATCCAGCCTTAAGTGGCGATGGCAATATCCTTGTTTTCGTTTCCGATATGCCGGGCGGCTTCGGCGGAACTGATCTTTATTATTGTGTGAAATCGGGTGCCGGTCAATGGACCAGGCCTGTAAACCTGGGGAAGCAGATTAATACGGAGGGCAACGAAGAGTTTCCCTACCTTGCTGAAAACGGTACCCTTTTCTTCGCTTCTACGGGGCACGCAGGGCTTGGCGGGCTTGATATATTTGAAGTCGGGCTGAAAGATATGAAGCCTTTGGCACTGCCTGCGAATATGGGTGTTCCGATTAACTCATCAGGCGATGATTTTAGCCTGATTATGAATGATGACGCAAAGGGAGGATATTTCAGTTCTAACCGGAGAGGCAGCGACGATATTTATCATTTCAGTCAGGCAACCCACAGAGTGATACTGGAAGGAACGGTTACCGATGCAAAAACCCGCTTACCCCTGGGCGGAAGCAGGTTATTGCTGAGGCATCTTGACGGAACAGATACACTCAGGGCCAATGCAAGGGGCGAGTTCAGAAGAGACCTGGCTAAAGAAACCGATTATGAGGTTACGGCGCAGAAGTTAGGGTATGTTAACCAGTTAGCCTTTACCACTTCAGTTGGAATAACCAGAGATTCAGTTATCAGAATGGACATCAGGCTTAACAAAACTGAAAATCCTCAGCAATATGTGATTAGTAACTGCGATTCGTTGAAACGTGTTTTTGCTGTTCAGAATATTTACTATGATCTGGACAGGGCCGAAATACGTTATGATGCCCGTCCGGCGCTGAATGAACTGGTTGCCCTGATGAAAAAATACCCGGAAATTACAGTGATTACATCCAGCCATTGCGACAGCAGGGCTTCTGAAGAATACAACAGGAGTTTGTCATTACGCAGGGGAGAGTCGGCAAAAAGTTATCTTATAGCAAGAGGGATCAGCCCTTATCGCATCAGAGTGGAATATTACGGAAAGACCCGCCTTGTTAACCGTTGTTACGATGGAGTGCCCTGTTCTGAAGCCGACCAGCAACTGAACCGCCGTACGGAGTTCGACGTGATCCTGAATGGAGTGAACCTGACACAGTTGGATTGCGGGACGTTGTAGGTGTTATAAGTTATGAGTTATGAGTTATGAGTTATGGGTTATGAGTTATGGGTTATGGGTTATGGGTTTCCAGCGATTTAACAAAAATTGATTTAAATATACAACATTACTTTATCGTTGATAATCATTGAGTTAAGAACGGGCTGTACAGTTTATGGGTGCAGGTTGTAAGAGGAGAAGTAATAGAGGGAGGATGCAGTATGGTATATAAGGCGTAAGACATTATTTATAAACCCGGTGACATTAATCTAAATTGCGAATCAGAAGAAGGGTTTCCTGTTATAACAGCGGCATAGATCAGAGAATAAACCAGTATAATCTAAACTCATAAGCCATAAATAACACAGCATAATCATTGATTTAATGAGTATAAGCTGTAAAACCGCAACCTGGATGGTTAATCAGTTTTTGAAAATCGCAGGAAACCCATAACCCATAACTCATAACTCATAATCCATAACTCATAACCCCGCTTACACCCTTTCTTTCTGAAGCAATGCAGGAAAAGTTCTTAAAATAATTTTCATATCCAGCCAGAACGAATAATTAGAAGCGTAGAAATTATCAAGTTTTTTGCGTTCCCGTTCAGACATATCGTCTTTGCCGCGCTTGCTTATCTGCCAAAGTCCGGTAAGCCCTGCGGGGCCCAGAAAGCGGGTCGTCCATTCGTTTGAGGTAAGCATTTCAGCTTCGTAAAGGGGTAGAGGCCGGTTACCGACCATAGACATATCTCCTTTTAATACATTAAACAACTGCGGGAGTTCGTCTATACTGGTGTTACGGATAAACTTACCTATTTTAGTTATTCTGGGATCGTCTTTAATTTTAATAAATGCCGGTTTTTCGGTTTCTGTATCTGTATACTGGTTAAGCGAAGACAGATCGCTGATCTCTTTATCTGCCCCGATACGCATAGATCTGAACTTATAAAAATTAAATACGTGATAGCCGGTACCAACTCTTTTACTCTTGTAAATAACGGAGCCTTTAGATTCCATCCGGATAAGGGCGGCAATAATCAAAAAGAAAGGGCTCAGGATCAGCAGAGAAATGCCAGACAGAATGATATCAAAGGCGCGCTTATAAAAAGGCATTTTGTATGTAACGTCTACCTGGGCCGACAGTTCAGTAAGGCGTGGTTTTATCAGTTTAAACTTCACCAGGAATTCCAGCCGTTCACGCAGATCTTCAACAGGAAACGGGTAAATATAGAAATCATGGATCTTCAATGCCATCGCTTCTGCTTTCCAGTTTTTATGCGAAAAGGCCGAAATTACTACGATGATCATCCCCTGAAGGAGCGGATTCTGTTTGATCTGTCTGACCATTTGAATCCAGTATGCCTTATTATCAGCCTCAATAATGATGATGTCGGGCAGGGTTAACAAAGACTGTTCGTTAATATACTGTTCTAAAGTATGAATGGTGAGATCACTGAGATCTATATCAAACCTGCCGGATAATTCAGCAAATACAAAATCTCTTAACTCTGATCCTGCATAAACAATTTTTGCATAAACTCCTGTACGTGGCGATATATGAATATCTGGTGTCAAAATCATTTAATTACCTTAAAATATTATTTTTGTTCTGGCTTGCTTAACAGATCCTGAATTAACGCTTTTAACGCAGCGGGGCTAAATGGTTTTTCCAAAAAGCCTTCAACTTTAAATGGCATATTGCTTACTTTGGTTTTAAGATCTTCTGCTCCTGATAAAAGGATAACAGGGGTATCCCTGTAATACCCACTTATTTTTAAATTTCTTACAAAGGAGCTTCCGTCAAAATAGGGCATCTGAAGATCAGAAATTATTAAATCCGGATCGTTACCCTCTTCCAGCCAGTTAATTGCTTCAACGCCGCTGTTCTTAATAAACAGCTCATAGTCCTTTGAAAGAACAAAATTCAGGAGCTTCAAAATGCTGATTTCATCATCTACTATAAGTATTTTCTTCATCCGCCTTTGCTTATCCAATAAAACAGATATGATGCTCTTTCATTATGTCTATCTTCATACGGGGCCGGATCATTTTAAGTTTCAATTATGTTTATGTTACTAATATAAGTATTACAATTAGCAGTAACAAAAATATAATTGTTAATCAAATTGTATTTTTATTGAAAAATAATGATTTATTTTCAATAAATGTTTAATTTTTTTAAAGAATAATTATAATTTTACTGTGTTGTGGTTTTGTTAAAAAACGAACCGCAGCTTTTATTGTTATTGTTTATAGTCACCAATAGCCGATTTTATAGTCTAGTTACAAAAAAATTACAATACTACGTCTGAAATAACTTTCAGGAAAGATTGATTTAACTAAATTTGCGTTGCAACATCCAAATTATATGTCAGAAACTGCTTCTTTAAAACTTGAGAATAAAACGTATGAATTTCCGGTAATCACCGGAACGGAAAATGAAAAGGCTATAGATATTTCAAAACTTCGCGATTTAACAGGGTATATTACTCTCGACAGTGGGTTTAAAAATACCGGAGCTACGCAGAGTGCTGTTACTTTCCTTGATGGAGAGCGGGGTATTTTAAAGTATAGAGGATATCCGATAGAACAGCTTGCCGAAAAGTCTTCTTTTATTGAAGTGGCCTATTTATTGATCTATGGAGAGCTGCCAACTCAGGTTCAGATTGATGACTTTCAATACAAGATCAGTCGTCAGACACTTTTACATGAGGACATGAAGAAATTCTTTGATGCATTTCCTCATAACGCGCATCCCATGGGCCAGTTGTGCTCATTGGTTAGTTCTCTTTCTGCATTTTCCCCCGAAAGTCTTAACCCGAATCCAACGAAAGAGGAAACTAATCTTGCAGTGATCAAGCTGCTTGCAAAAATGCCTACCCTCGTTTCGTGGATCTATAAAGGATCATTAGGTGCACCGTTTATCTATCCTCAGCACAAGTTGAAATATGTTACCAATTTTATGCATATGACCTTTGGCCGGCTGACGGAGGAGGTTGTAATAGACCCGGTTGTAATAGATGCTCTTGATAAGCTTCTTATTCTGCATGCCGACCATGAACAAAACTGTTCTACTTCTACCGTCAGAATGGTTGGTTCTTCCGGTTGTAATCTGTATGCTTCTATTTCAGCAGGTATTTCTGCGTTATGGGGACCTTTACATGGCGGGGCTAACCAGGCTGTAATAGAGATGCTTGAGCTGATAAGGAACGATGGAGGCGACACTGAGAAATGGATTAACAAAGCGAAGGATAAGGATGATAGTTTCAGGTTGATGGGTTTCGGCCACAGGGTTTATAAGAATTTTGATCCCCGGGCAAAAATCATTAAACAGGCTTGTGACAATGTTCTTGATAAGCTTGGAATTAATGACCCTATTCTTGAAATCGCTAAAAAGCTTGAAGAAGCTGCACTTAACGACCCTTATTTCGTAGAACGCAAGCTTTATCCCAATGTTGATTTTTATTCTGGAATCATCTACAGGGCACTGGGATTCCCGACAGAAATGTTTACCGTATTGTTTGCACTTGGCCGTTTACCCGGCTGGATTGCCCAGTGGTTGGAGCTGAGGGATAATAAGGAGCCTATAGGCCGTCCAAGACAGGTTTATACCGGCGAAACAAAACGCGATTATGTAGAGATCGATAAAAGGGGTTGAAGGTTGAAGGTTGAAGGTTGAAGGTTGAAGGTTGAAGGTTGAAGGTTGAAGGTTGA
>JAATFW010000114.1 GCA_015654985.1 Sphingobacteriales bacterium
GCCGACAATCCCAGATCATTCATAAAAGGGAAATTATAGCCGCCAAAATATAGGGTCGACATCACGGCCGACGATACGAACATGTTGATATACTCAGAGAAAAGATAGGCTCCCAGTTTAAATCCCGAATACTCCGTATGATATCCTGCCACTAATTCGTTCTCACTTTCCGGCAAATCAAAAGGAGTACGGTTACATTCGGCAAAGGCACAAATAATGAAGATCAGAAAACTAAGAGGTTGCTTAAATACATTCCACGTAAACCAGCCATGCGCCCAAAATCCTTCCTGCTGTTCCGCAATCACCTTAAGGGATAATGTCCCGGTAACCATCAGCAGAGCAATAATAGAAAGTCCCATAGCAATTTCATAACTTATATTCTGTGAAGCCGCACGAATCGCTCCCATTAAAGAATATTTATTATTAGATGCCCAGCCGCCTATCATAACACCATATACTCCCAGAGAAACCACTCCGAAAATGTAAAGCAGTCCAACATTAATATCGGCTACCTGAAGTTCAATAGCCCTGCCTCCTATGGTTAATACCTTGCCCCACGGAATTACAGCGCTGCCTATACTCGCTGTTAAAAGCGCCAGAGAAGGCCCTGCAATAAAAAGAAAAGGGTTAGACTCTGAAGGGATAATTTCCTCTTTAAAGAACATCTTGCCGCCATCAGCCAGCGGTTGAAAAACACCCCCCGGTCCGGCCCTGTTAGGGCCATACCTGCCCTGAATATAACCCGCTATCTTTCGTTCGGCAAGGGTGGAATATGCTGCAATACCCAACGTGATCAGGAATATTACAGTTACTAATACAACTTTTTCTATAACAAATGTTAATTCCATTAAAGTCTTGTTATACGTTCAAACTGCTCTTTGTTAGCTTCCAGCAAGGCAGGATTTTTCCTTACAACTGCAGGCGGAACTAACTGTTCGTAATGATTTGCTGAAATAACCGAATGAGGAGAAATACGGCGCGGGCCTTCGATTACCCAGTCGCTGGTATTTTTAGTCTCAAACCGGCAGTCATTACAAATAAATTCTTCAACTTCTCCGTACTGGTCCTTACGCGCTGTTACACGAAGTACTTCCTCTCCTTTATACCATAAGGTAACTTTACCGGAACATTTCGGACAATCGCGGTGGGCGTCAACCGGCTTTGTAAACCACACACGGTTTTTGAACCTGAACGTTTTATCTGTAAGAGCTCCTACTGGGCAAACATCGATCATATTTCCCGAAAAATCGTTTTCTATAGCCTTCTCAATATAGGTTGATATTTCAGCAGCATCACCCCTTCCTAAAATACCATGTACCCGGTTATCAGTGATCTGATCGGCAGTATATACACAACGGTAACACAGGATGCAACGCGTCATATGAAGCTGGATCTTATCCCCTATATCGATCCGGTCGAAAGTACGGCGTTCAAACTCGTAGCGGGTGGCCTCTGATCCATGCTCATAGCCAAGATCCTGTAAATGACATTCGCCCGCCTGATCACAAATAGGGCAATCGAGAGGATGATTGATAAGGAGCATCTCTACTACTCCTTTTCTTGCCTCAACTACTTCCGGCGAGGTAATATTCTGCACCTCCATACCATCCATTACAGAAGTACGGCAGGATGCCACCAGCTTAGGCATAGGTCTGGGATCTTTTTCAGAACCCTTGCTCACCTTTACCAGGCAGGTACGGCATTTTCCTCCGCTGCCCTGTAACTTCGAATAATAACACATAGCGGGAGGAACAATATCGCCTCCTATCTGCCTGGCCGCATTCAGAATGCTGGTCCCCGGCTCTACCTCTATACTAATCCCGTCTATTGTTACTTTAACTTTATCAGACATGTTAAAGATTCCTTCTTTAAAATTAATTTACAGCCACATTCTCTGGCTTTGGTAAAGGATCGGCATAGCTCCCTAAACCATAATTCCTTATCACAGCTTCATCCGGATGAGTAACATGCCATTCAAACTCGTCTCTGAAATGCTTTATAGCACTCGCAACGGGCCATGCAGCAGCATCTCCCAAAGGACAAATGGTATTACCTTCTATTTTCTTTGAAACATCAACCAGCAGATCAATATCACTTAACTTTCCATGTCCGTATTCAAGCCGGTGAAGAACTTTCTCCATCCATCCTGTTCCTTCACGGCATGGCGAACACTGTCCGCAGCTTTCATGATGATAGAACCGCGAAAAGTTCCACGTGTTCCTTACAATGCATTGGTCTTCGTCGAATACAACAAAGCCGCCAGACCCAAGCATCGTACCCGAAGCAAACCCTCCGTCTGCCAGCGACTCATAGCTCATCAGCCTGTTTTCCCCATTAACCGTTTTCAGGATAAGGTTAGCCGGAAGAATCGGCACCGATGAACCTCCGGCAACAACCGCTTTCATCCGCTTTCCATTAGCTATTCCGCCGCAGTAC
>JAATFW010000103.1 GCA_015654985.1 Sphingobacteriales bacterium
GTAATTATAGATTACTATCTATTTCTTGTCTTTATTATAAGCCTCATTCAGCCCTTTTACTACATCCTGGGTAACATCCAGGCTTTCGTCGGCAAAAAGCAGGGATGGGTTGCTTTTAGAATAAGTGAGCACCATTTTGTATCCCTTTTGTTTGGCATAAGTTTTAAGGTATTCTGCTACCTTGTCATATAGTTTCTCATTTTCAGCAGAAGATTCATTAGCAAGGGCCGAACTGGCATTCTGGTTAAAAGCAGCGAGTTCCTGCTGTTTACGGGCAAGCCGTTGTTCTGTTGAAGCCCGTTCGTCGGCACTCATATCCTTTGCCTTTTGCTGATACTCTGCAACTTCTCTCTGGAAGGCAGAGCCTTTCGATGAGAGGTCCTGCTGTGCTTTTTTTGATTTATCTTCAAGTTTTCCTTTTATTTCTTTAAAATAATCATAGTTATTTACCAGTGAATCAGAATTAACAAAAACGATCTTCTCAGCATTCTGATTAGCTGCTACAGGTGCAGAAGCCCCGGCTTTAGGCTGCTCTTTATTATTGTTACATGAAACAACCGCAGCCGCTATCATTAGCCCTGCAGTAAGTTTTGAAATAGTGTTGAATGATATGTTCATCAGAAAAATTTGTTTTTAAATTATTTGGTAATCGTATCAAAAGCGCTATCTGATCTCTGTTTTATAACTCATTCAGAAACTTACAACGTTTGATATTTACTTTATTTGTTCGTTTATTATTATATAAATTTCACGCAAATATAATCTTTCGTTTTTAGTATACAATAAGCCGCCCTGTCAGAAAAATATATCCTCATTATCTGTTTTTCCTAACAGTAAAAGATGGATCCGGTTTTTAAATTAAACAATCAGAGGCCCTGCATGACCAAAGATTGGAGAATATAAAAGAAAGCCCGGAAGGCGCGATGTTTTCATTTAAGACCTGCCGGATTTATATCCGTGGCGCCTCTTGCATAATGTTAGTATTTTCATGCTTTTCAGGCCTATTTCTTTTCCTGTTTATGCTTAAATATCGCCGAAAACCGGTATATTTGAAGCTATTGTTAAATTAAATTATGAGCAAAGAAAAGGAAGACAGGAGTAATTATTCGGCTGATAATATCCAGGTCTTAGAAGGCCTGGAGGCTGTGCGTAAACGCCCTGCGATGTATATCGGTGATACCGGGGTAAAAGGATTGCATCATCTGGTTTACGAAGTTGTTGATAACTCTATAGATGAAGCACTTGCAGGATATTGCACAGATATAAATGTAACCATCCATACAGATAATTCCGTTACAGTAGAAGATAATGGGCGCGGTATTCCAACAGGAATGCACACCAAGGAAAAAAAGTCGGCGCTGGAAGTTGTTATGACGGTGCTGCATGCAGGAGGTAAGTTTGATAAAGATACCTATAAAGTTTCCGGAGGATTGCACGGAGTAGGGGTTTCCTGTGTAAACGCCCTTTCGTCGCACTTAACTACTGTTGTTCATCGCGAAGGTAAGATCTTTACTCAGGAATATGAGAAAGGCAAACCGATGTTTGATGTAAAAGTGATCGGTGAAACAGATCGTACGGGGACTATTCAAACGTTCCTTCCCGATCCTGAGATATTCCAGTTAACCACAGAATATAAGTTTGATACCCTGGCAACGCGCCTCCGCGAGCTGGCCTACCTTAACAAAGGGATCCGTTTATCTATCACGGATGAGCGGGAAGTGGCAGAGAACGGAAGTTACCTCCGCGAAGAATTTTTGTCGCAGGGCGGTCTGAAAGAATTTGTAAAATATCTTGATGGAACACGTACTCCTTTAATTCCCGAGCCTATTTATGTGGAAGGGACTAAACAGGGGATCCCTGTAGAACTTGCTTTACAGTATAATGAAACCTATACGGAGAACGTACACTCGTATGTAAATAATATTAATACGATTGAAGGAGGAACACACGTTGCCGGTTTCCGGAGAGGGTTAACCCGTACATTAAAGGCGTATGCTGAGAAATCAGGGCTGCTCAAAAATATTAAGGTAGAAATTTCCGGAGATGACTTCAGGGAAGGCTTAACGGCTGTTATTTCGGTAAAGGTTCAGGAGCCGCAGTTTGAGGGGCAAACCAAAACCAAGCTTGGGAATAATGAAGTAATGGGGGCGGTGGATATCGCTGTTGGTGAGATCCTGGGGAATTACCTTGAAGAAAACCCCAAGGAAGCGCGCATCATTGTAAGTAAAGTTGTTCTGGCAGCTACCGCCCGCGCTGCGGCCCGGAAGGCCAGGGAAATGGTTCAGCGAAAGACTGTAATGGGTGGTTCGGGATTACCGGGAAAACTGGCCGACTGCTCTGATAAAGATCCCGAAAAGTGTGAGCTGTTTCTTGTAGAGGGCGACTCTGCCGGCGGAACCGCAAAACAGGGGCGTAACAGGCATTTTCAGGCAATCCTTCCTCTGAGGGGAAAGATCCTGAACGTGGAAAAGGCCATGGAGCACAAAATATATGAGAATGAGGAAATAAAAAATATTTTTACCGCTCTCGGTGTGAGTATCGGAACGGCCGACGACGTTAAAGCTCTTAATCTTGAAAAGCTTCGTTATCATAAAGTGGTGATCATGACCGATGCCGATGTGGACGGTTCGCATATCACCACACTGATCCTTACATTCTTCTTCCGTTATATGAAGGAATTGATAGAGTTTGGATATGTTTACATCGCAGCACCTCCCTTATATCTGGTAAAGAAAGGCAAGGATCAGGAGTATGCCTGGACTGAAGAGCAGCGTGATGCCGCTACCCAGAGGCTTAAGGGCGCCGGAAAAGAAGACAGCGTACATGTACAGCGCTATAAAGGTTTGGGTGAAATGAACGCCGAACAACTATGGGATACTACCATGAATCCTGAAACCAGGACCATGCGCCAGGCAACTATAGATAATGCGGCTCAGTGCGATCATATATTCTCCATGTTAATGGGAGATGAAGTAGCACCCCGCCGTGATTTTATAGAACGCAATGCTAAATATGCGCGTATTGATGTGTAGTTAGGAATTACGGCAACCGGGTCTCCGCAAAACCGAATAAATACAACATTCCTTTCTTGCGGGTTGGGGTACCGGAAAGAAACCGTTCCCCGCAAAAGAGAGAATACCAGACAGGCCGGAGGAAAACTTCCGGCCTGTCTGGTATTCTCTCTTTTATTTTAAATAACATCAGGCCGGCAATGCTTCTGCTTTTTGTAAATTCAGGATCGGCATAGGAGGTTGTATCGTTCTTTATATCATTGCAATGTGATTTAAGATACGTAATAAATACAGATGTGGTTAAGGCATACCTGTGTTTCCTATGCAGGTCCGGGAGGCTGGTAATCCGGGAGGCTGGTAATATTTAACCGTTTATTTTAAGGAAAGAGAGTGTCTGGCTGGCATAGTTTATTACCGCACCATACTTCATTAAAATATCACCGCCAATAACGCCTATCACCGGGGTAACTTCCATTTTTTCATAGGCTGTATTAATGGTAGAAAGATCAAGAATGGCAGCTTCAAAATGATGTATTTTCAGATCGCCCAAGCTCAATTCCGGAATAATAAGCGTGTAACTTTCCATAGAATCGGTACCCAGTCCGGTAGATAATTTATCACTTAAAAGGAGGGTTTCTGCATCAACATAGGATTCAACCGTTGATTTATCAAGTACTGTGCGCGATGCGCCGGTGTCGACCACTGCTTTAAAAAGCTTATTAAAAGCAACGACTTCCACCAGGGGGTGAAAGCCGTCGTCGTGCAGATTTAAAATTTCCAAAGAAATTTCTATCATTCAGAGCTTTTTAAGCTAGTTCTAATACACTGTTCATGCTGCGGACAGCTTCAGCGCTTTTTGCAAAAGCAGCTTTTTCGTCTCCGCTAAGATTAAGCTCAACGATCTTTTCCCAGCCATTTTTACCAAGTACTACAGGAACGCCTATTGCTATATCGTTCTGGCCATATTCGCCGTCTAACGATACGCAGCAGGGAACTAATTTTTTCTCATCTCTGAGGATGCTTTCAACGATCATTGCAGTACCTGCTCCGGGAGCATACCATGCAGAAGTACCGATCAGCCTGGTTAATGTTGCCCCGCCTACCATCGTATCAGAAACAATTTTATCCTGTTGTTCCTTGCTTAAGAATTGTGTTACCGGAACGCTGTTCCATGTAGCATGATTAATTAAAGGGATCATTGTTGTATCACCGTGGCCGCCGATCACAACAGCGTTCAGGTCGGCAGGAGAACAACCCAGTTCCTGGCTCAGGTAATATTTAAAACGTGATGAATCAAGCGCTCCGCCCATACCTATAATGCGGTTCTCAGGAAGCCCTGATGTTTTAAGAGTAAGGTATGTCATGGTATCCATAGGATTGGATACTACGACAATAATAGTATCCGGAGAATGCTTTAAAATGTTTTCAGTAACAGATTTTACAATCCCTGCGTTTGTGCCAATGAGTTCTTCACGGGTCATCCCGGGTTTACGGGGTAAGCCTGAAGTAATAACTACTACATCAGAACCTGCAGTGCTTGCATAATCATTGGTAACGCCTTTAACTTTGGTATCAAAACCCAGCAGGGCAGAAGTCTGCATCATGTCGATAGCTTTACCTTCAGCAAAACCTTCTCTGATATCTAATAATACTAATTCCTGGGCTAGTTCTTTTCTTGCAATATTGTCTGCACAGGTAGCACCTACTGCTCCTGCTCCAACTACGGTAACTTTCATTTATTTCTGTGGTTTAATATTTAATATGTTATTTATGCGCGCAATTTAGAAAAAAGGGACTATTAATAAAATTCTTTTTCCAATTGTAACGTTCTGTGAAACAGTTACGTCTGTATTACACGGTATTAGGTTTAAGAACAGGATAAAGGCCATGTTCTTATTTCCTGAAATAACTGGTTTTGAAGTTTTATTTCTGATAAATTTACTGATCAGAATTTACATAATTTATTTTTACCGGTCGCTCATCTTCGCATCGAAGAACAGTTTTATAGATGAAAAGATGGGGGTAAAGGAGCTCGGGAATGTATTATTGTAAACAACGCAAAATGGAAGAACAGATTCTTGAAGAAGCAATTGAAAAATGTATGGCAGATACTGCTACGGTAGAGGATTTACTGGAAGTACTGAACCTGGCGCAGTTAATCATTGCCTGAAGAATAAAGACAAAAGAAAGCTGTATCCCTAAGCCTTCTTTGCAAAATCTATAAACAGTTTTATCTTCTTCTGACTGCTTTTAACAGGTGCCTGAATAAGCATAGGAAATGAAAAAGTTTAGAATGGATATCCTATTGCCAGGTTATATACAAGATTGTCCTTTCTCCATGCCTTGCTGCCAAAGTTGATATCATCGATCACCCATTGTTCTCCGTCAGGAAGCCATGGCTTACGAATGGGGAAAGCCACATCCAGGCGAAGTATAAGAATGGATGCATCAATACGGATACCCGCCCCTGTTCCAACGGCCAGCTCTTTCATGAAGTTCTTAGTGAACTTAGCTCCCGGACGGGAAGGATCATCATTCAGCAACCAAACATTTCCGGCATCTGCAAACAGTGCGCCTCTTACAATACTGAACAGCTTAGGCCTGAATTCTGAATTTAATTCCAGTTTAATGTCGCCCGACTGATCAGCAGAAAGAATATTTTCCTTATCAAGGTTTTCGTCGCGGTATGTACCAGGGCCCAGGGCCCTGGCGCGGAACGCCCTCAGGCTGTTGGTTCCTCCGATGAAGAATTGCTTGGTAAAAGGCAGCGACCGCGAATTCCCATACGCATAGCCGTAGCCAAAAATAATCCGGTTCGCCCACTGAGAGTTCAGTCCCACTTTACGGTAATACCTGAAATCGAATTCCGTTCTGATATATTGTGAATACGCGGTGCCAAACAGTTCTTTTTCTTTTTCGTGATTTGCCCCCGATAAAAGGCCAACTATATTTCCCGAAAGATCTAAATTGCCATTAAAATAGAAGGTATTGGTTTTATAGGTCTTTTGCGTGTTTGTATAATTGAAATTATAAGTAGGGCCGAAAGTGAACTGAGTATCTATTGCGTGTTTATAGGTAGGATTGGCCCTGACGAGGCTATCATAGGTAGCAGATATATTGGAAGGCTGAACATAAGTTATGCCAAGCACGGTAAGCCGGTGTTCCTTCTCAACACTTTCTTTCCACGAATACCCAAAGGAAGTGCGGAATGAATTAAGCGTATAACTTTCCTGGCGGTGCATGAAATCGTATCCTAATGAAATATTAGTCCGCGGAATATACGCACTGTTTGATTTTACTTTAAAAGGGGTAATAAATCTTGGGATTCCCAGAGTAACATCGCCGCCATAGCGGAATATTTTATTCCCATATCCAGTTCCGCTGTTATTTCCGGAGATCTGTACGTCAGTACCGATATAGGCAGAAACGGTCAGCAGCTCCGCACCGCGAAAAGCATTCCTGTTTTTCCAGCTTAAGGTAAATTCAGATCCTGTAAAGTTTGCTGAATTTGTGGTGCCGGTAACTTCGGCCCTGATCGATTTCTTTGTATAAGGAGTAAGATAATAATAAGCATCCAGTAACGCTTTACTGCTGTCGGGTTCCTCAAACTGGTTTTTTACAAATTTAAATGTGCCCAGGCTTGTTAACCTGCTCAAAGAGAGGTTATGGTCTGTCCGGTTATAAATATCTCCCTGCTGGAAAAACATGGTGCGTTCAAAAACCTGAGGTTTGAACATATTTGTGCGGTCTATTACATAGAAGTCGTTATACTTTACAGGCGCAGGAGTTCTTCCTTTTACAGTATCCCTGAGTTTGAAATTCGGATAGATATAGATATTATTAATTTTGTAAATATCCCGTGCTTTATCTCCTGTTGATTCTTTTACATTAACATACAGATCTACCTGGTGACGGTGGTTGGTGCTGTCAACCTGGATAATGAGGTCTTCGGGACTGAAATAATAAAATCCATTTTCCTTAAGATTTGCATCAATACGCACCCGCTCAGATTTAATCACATCGAGGTCGTAGCTATGTCCTGTTTTCAAGAAACTACGCCTTGAAGTAGCATGAACCGCTTTACCCAGGTCAGAGCTGTCTGTGGTAAAATTAACACTGCTGATCATGTACCGGGGGCCGGCAAAAGCATGGTAATTTAAAGATGCTTTTTTCCCTTTGATGCTGGTATCGGCGGTAGCCATAGCTCTAAAAAAACCTTTATTTTCCAGCCGGTTTACAATGAGGTCGCGGTTATAATCAACCTTAACCGAGCTGAAAAGAACAGGAGGCTCGCCCCATTTTTGAATCCATTTACGCGGCCCTTTCTTTGCTGTTTTGGTAATGTTATAGATCCAGAGTTTTGGCCTCAGACCTAATATGGAAGTATTGGGTTTCGGCCTGAGTATACTTTTTAAATCTGGTTCAAGAACTTTTTTATCTTTTTTCTTAATGTCTTTATCCTCAATTTTAACCTTCGCCCCGGTATATAAATAGTCTCTTTCAGGTACGTACTTCGTAATATTACATGCCGGGAACAGCAATACAAATAGTATTAAAATATAGTTAATATTAATTCTGCCCATTCTATTTTGTAGTTTCATTAGCTGTCTTCTGAGCCCTTTGACGTCTCTTTTCTTCTCTTGATTTACCAAATATTTCCCTGAATTTGTTATAGTCCATAGTGATCACAAATCCTACACCTGTTTCAATAACCTGTCCCTGAAGGACAACCTGATACTGGTTCTTCTGATACGCCCTCAGCAGGTACCTGCCATTTTTTGACAGTTGGTATTCTGCCTGAATATCGCCGGCAATATTGCTTGTCTTTTGATTTTGCTGGCGGGGGCCTTCGAGTTCAAAGTTACTTCCAACGGTCACCTTCAGCCTGTCGTTCAATAAACGTTTGGAAAGACCTACGTTAAGATCCGTACGGTTAGTCCTTTCGCCTGTAGTGTAATCATCAGTAGCCTGCAGGTCGAATTCAAGCTGTACTCCGCCTATCATATCACCTGCCAGATTATTCAACTGATCAGAAAGCATACTGCTTACGCTTTGGCGGGCTGTAGACTCAAGCCCTCCTCCTCCGGCACTGCTTTGAAAAGGATTTTCTGCAACGAAGCGGCCAAGAAGAAGTACTGCAAATACTTGTTTATTAAGTTCGGAAGGATCATTACGTAACTGAGTTAAACGGCCGTTCACGTTTTCAATAATATCTGCAGAAACATTGTAATTGTTTTCAGGAAGCACAATGTCAAAAGAGATGTCGGGTTTCATGAGCTCGCCTTTCAGCATCAGGTTCACATTAAACGGAAGCTTTTGCTTGTAGGTGTTTAATGTGGTTTGCGGTTCACTTCCCAACTGAGCTTCTACCAGATCGATCGGAGCGGTATTCGCTACGTAAATTGCGGTTACATCCGCAGTAGCCATAAGGGGTTCGCCGCTCCATGTAAGTGTACTTCCCTTTTTAATTTCAAACTTCCTTTTCAGGAAGCTGAGGCTAAGGTCGTATGAGCCTTCTTCTACTGTTAAGTTACCGGTAAGGTTTACTTTTCCACTTGGGTCTATGCCCCCGGTAAGCTGGGCTGCACCTTTCATCCGCAGCATATCTCCGTTAGCCGGGTCTACCAGAACATTTAACTGAGCTTCCTTATCGAGCTCAATATTAACAGACACATCCATTCCTGTTATTGCCGATTTATTTAAAGTGTCGGCCGGGTCTTTAAATACCTTCGAAAGCTGCGGATTGTCTTTGTCTACAAACTCAACAATACCCTCCCTGTCTTCAATAGAAGGGTCCCTGCTTGGAAGCACTATGGTAAAATCGGTATTGGGATCAATCTTTAAAGACCCATCCACTATGGGAGAGGTCATGGTCCCTTTAATTCCCAGATGGGTATCAATGTATAGCTTTCCATAAAACAGGTCGTTATCCACAGCCGTTGAATTGATCACCCGGAAGTTGTTTGCATTTAACTGTAGATCAAAGCGGAAATCAGTAAAGGTTTTGGTATAAACCATTCCATTAAGGGATGCTTTATTATTTGCGGAGTCAATCAATGAAAAATTGCTGAGCCTGATGCCTTCATCATTAAAATTGATCCGGGCGTCGTCCTGAATCCTGAAGTACGAATTCAGCATCGCAACATTAAACGCTACCCCATTAAATCCTATATCACCACGAACAGCCGGGGCTTTCGCCGTACCGGTGATCTTAAGCTTACCCTGCAGATTTCCTTTTGCCTGTTTGATACTTCCCATGGTAAAACCTTCAATGCTTTTCATGCTCAGGTTACCAATATTCAGGTCAAGGTCGAAACTGCTGTTATTGGTATAATAAAATCCTGAAAGATCCACCTGGTTGCCCTTGCCTGTAATACTTACGTTGGCTGCAAAAGCGTTTGCCTGCTCATTGTTTACTTTAATTGCAATATTTCCTACGGTATCACCTCTGAAACTAAAATCGGCTACATTAAGGTCGGAAGTGAAAATGGGAGAGGCCTGGAAATTTCTAACCCGGGCATTTCCGTTAATCGTTCCCCCTACCAAAAGAGAATCCTGTTTTACAATATTGGTGAGGGTTTCTATTTTGAAGTTTTTGAAATCTATAAAAAGCGGGTTATTGAGCCCGGGAGGAGAAGTATTAACACTCAACTGCTGATTTGAGTTCGACAATACAAAATCGGTTGCCTGAATTCCTTTCGCGCCAAACTGAATGGCGTTATTCTGACTTACCGTCCATTGATTATAATTCAGCATCAGCCCGTTTGGATCGAGGCTAAACTGGTAGGCATCCTTCAGGGCTTTCAGAGCTCCGGCGATCCTGTAGTCGGGCTTATTATCTTTATCCCTTGTCTGGATTTCAGCAGTGATCGTATTATTCTGTACATTCCCGGCAATGCTTGTTTTTAACAATTGAATGGAACCTGAATTGATCCTGTCTAATGTAAGCGAGTAGTTGATGGCGCTATCCACGGTGTTTACCTTCAACTGGAGGTTGTTCAGGTCATTGCTGCCATATAAGATCCGGGGAATGGAACCGTTAATTGCCAGTTGTTTTTTTCTGCTGTCGAAGTTTCCGTTGAGAACGATTGTCGCCAGTTCTTTCAGGTAGGGTGCAAATTTTTGAAAAACCGGGGCGTTCACTATTTTAGCATTAAAAGCAAAATACTGCGGATCATATTTAGCAACTTTGACGGGTTTACCGGTAGAAAAATATTTACCGATAAGGTCCTGCATCGCCGCGCCGATCTGTGTCAGCTTATATTTTCCCCTGATGTCGGCCGAGATTATTTCCGACCTTAATCTCAGCGTATTGCTGTCGGCGCTGGCTGTAGAAACAATACTTACCGAATCGAGTGAAAAACGTTCTCCAGATTTTGCAACAAGGGCATTTGTAAGATAAATTTTACCATTCAGATAATCCGGATCTGCAGTTGGGAGATCAGCAACAAGCTTTCCATGAAACTTCATCTCATCCTTTACAAAATTAAGTTTTTGCAGGTTGATACTGTCGAGATTAAGGGTAAGCTTTACCGCCGGGTATTTTTTAGACATATCAGCGGCGGCGTTGAGATCAAAATCCAGGTTAGGATCATTCATATTAGCCTTGGCGGTGATTGCCCCGCGGCCGGCAGTTGCGTCAAAATTAAGGTTGCGGTAAGTATATCCGTTAAATTCAGCCTTAATTAATTTAGCAACAGCGCGGGCTCTCATTGTTTTCGGATTGATACCGGCACCAAGAACATTGGCAGCAAGTGTTATACGGCCAATGCTGTCATTTTTAATAAGTTTTCCAACATTGAAATTGAATATCCTCAGGTTGGCCTTATACCTTTCGTTCCCTTTCACTCTTGCATCGTATGATGCGATTGTTTTCATACTGCCATAGCTTGAGTTCAGGTTAAGGTCTGTACTGAAATTCTTCATACTCCCCCTGAAATATCCTTGTAAGCGGATCGCGTCGGGAATGCTGATGTTTGGGGGAATGGTTCCCCGTGGTACCAAAGCAAGAATATCAGATCTCCTTGTGCTGAAATTATCTATTTTAAGATCCAGCCAGGCCTTATTCATATCCGGCAATCCCCTTGTTTTAGCAGAGGCCTTTATATGGGTCCCGCCTAATCCGGATATTTCCAGATTTGGGATCTCCAGGCTTTTAACTTTTCCTTTAATTCTTCCGTTAACGTTCAATACAGCATTGGCATGTCCTTTCAGGGGAATGGTATTGGCGAGGTCAGGGGCCAGGATCAGGATATCTTTAAACCCGATCTTTGTTTGTTTAAGATTAGCGTCAATGCCAAGCTCTCCAATGTTCTTCGAAATACTTTCTATAGAAGGATAAGTTACCCTGATATTATCTCTTATACGGGACACGGCAGTTTCTATATCAAGGTTCTTAAGGTAAGCCTCCTTACTGCCATAGAAAAACGATGTTTCAAACCTTCTTAAATCAAAGCCGCTCTTTTCCCTGAAGCTCCCTGAATTCACTTTTCCTGAAATAGTA
>JAATFW010000200.1 GCA_015654985.1 Sphingobacteriales bacterium
TATGCCCTCCTGCGCGATGCCGGATATTCAAAAGATCAGCTTGTTTTTAGTATGCTTCAGGGAGAAACAACCAAAAACTATCTTCTCATCAGGAATGAACTCATAAGCAGCGGTGCAGCAGTTTCAGTAACCAAGACCATGAGCCCTATTACCCAACGATACAGCGACGGCTGGGGATTTGAATGGCCGGGGAGTACCGAAACCGACAAGAAAGTCGATTTTATCAGGATGTCGGCGGATGCCGGTTTTGCAAAAACCATGGGCATTATCCTGCTTCAGGGCCGCGATATCGATATCTACAATTATCCTACCGATTCAACTGCCATGCTGCTGAATGAAACAGCGGTAAAAGTAATGCGGTTCAAAGACCCTGTAGGACAAACTGTAAAAGCAGATGACACCACCTGGCATGTAGTAGGTGTAATAAAAGATTTTGTTTTCGAATCACCATATGCCAAGGTCAATCCGCTTGTAGTACAAGGCCCCAGGTCATGGTTCAATGTTATCCATTACAAGCTCAACCCGGCTCATTCCACCGCAGAAAATCTCAGGCTTGCCGAACAGGTATTTAAAAAATACAACTCTCAGTATCCCTTCCAATACCATTTCGCCGACGATTCGTACGCCGAAAAATTCAAGGATGAACAGCGGACAGGCACCCTTGCAACCCTGTTTGCAGGACTTACCATTTTCATTTCATGCCTGGGATTATTCGGACTGGCTACCTTTATGGCAGAAAACCGCACGAAGGAAATCGGCATCCGTAAAGTTCTCGGGGCCAGTATCTACAGCATTACCTCCCTGCTTTCGTTCGACTTTCTCAAACTGGTGATTCTTTCGTTCCTCATAGCTTCGCCAATATCCTGGTATGCTATGAATCTCTGGCTTAAAAATTACGAGTACCGCATTCATATAGAGTGGTGGGTATTTGTGCTGGCCTGCCTGCTGTCGGTAATCATTGCGGTTATCACCATTGGATTTCAGTCTGTGAAAGCAGCCATGAGGAATCCCGTAAGGAGTCTGCGAACAGAATAATGCTCAAAAAATTTTACCGGTTGATATCCGGCATTCACCGAATAGTTCCTGCCAGTGACCTAATAAGCATTGGACAGGCTTCATTCAGCCCTTACTTTTGAATCAACAAACAAAAACTCAAAACTCAAAAACTCAAATTAATTAAGCCATGAAATCTCTAAAATCTCTTACAGCAGCTTTACTGATTATTTTTTCAGCCAGCGCTTTTGCTAATGATGAAACAAAAAGCAACAAATTACAAATGGACTATGCCATTCACACCTACATTGAGGCCGTGAATAATGGCAAGATCAAAGATCTTCCTTCAGTGCTCGATCCCGATGTGAAGTTTACCTTCACCAAAGGAAAAGAAATTAAGAACTATGGTAAAACTGAAATAATGGAAAGCCTTAAGAGCAGTGAGAACATCGTTCAGAACTGCCAAACTGATTATAGTGTCATTGAATCAAACCCGGCCCAGGCTATTGTTAAGGTTACCATGAAATATGAGAACTTTTCAAAAATAAACTTCGTTACCCTGAACAACACCAGTAAAGGCTGGAAAATCATTACTGTCTCCACTTCCTTTAACTAATTGTTAACTTTGTAAAGAAAAAAGGCCTGGCATACCGGGCCTTTTTCTTTACAGAGCCCCCTCATCAGCAACCATCTGAGAAAAAAATCAGTATCTTTGCAGATGCAGGAAATAAAAAGAAAGTGGCTTACCGGAATCACCCTGGCAATTCTTGCTGCTTTTACATATTTTTACTTTCATAGTCCCGCTAAACATTCCAAAAATCAAAAAAGCCGTGCGGTTACCTGTTCGGGGCACAAACCGATAAAGTTTCTGGCAGTCAGCAATACCACTGTTTTGCGTCAGATCAGGAAAGAAAACAATAATTCCACCGATCTGCGCCTTTTCAAAATTTGCACCCTGTATTTTAAACCTGAAATAAAAATATCAGAAAAATATAGCATTGAAGTTCTTAACTTCCTTAATAGGAAGGTTCTGCTTCTTCTGTTCCCTTTTCATTGCCATTGGTAAAAATATCTCTTTGAATATTTTCTTTAATCTCTTAAATTAAAGACCTGATGCTATTCGGGCTCCTATATTTTATTAATTATTATGATACACTTACCACAGCTCATATTAGATCTCGGACTTATTCTTACTGCTGCAGGACTAATTACTTTAGTTTTTAAAAAAATCAAACAGCCGTTAGTATTAGGCTATATCGTTGCAGGCTTCCTCGTTGGGCCTCATTTTTCTTTTATTCCAACCGTATCAGACGAAAAGAACATTACCATTTGGGCAGAAATTGGCGTAATCTTCCTTCTCTTTAACCTGGGCCTGGAATTCAGTTTTAAAAAACTCGTTAAAGTAGGTGGTTCTGCTTCTATAACAGCCATTGTGGAGGTATTTTGCATGCTGATATTTGGCTTTATTGCAGGACAGGCATTGGGATGGAATGCGATGGACAGCATTTTTTTGGGAGGCATCCTGTCTGTATCCTCTACCACTATTATCATAAGAGCATTTGATGAACTGGGTGTAAAGCACAAAAAATTTGCAAGGCTGGTATTCGGGGTACTCATCGTCGAGGATCTGGTGGCTATTTTGTTACTCGTATTATTATCAACAGTAGCTGTCAGTCAAAACTTTGCAGGAATTGAAATGCTCACATCCGTTCTCAAACTCGCATTCTTCCTGATCCTGTGGTTTGTAGGCGGCATATTTTTGATACCTACATTCTTACGGAAAACACACAAACTAATGAATGACGAAACCATGCTGATAGTTTCTGTCGGACTATGTTTGCTAATGGTAATACTGGCTACACAGGTAGGTTTTTCACCAGCATTAGGAGCCTTTATTATGGGATCTATCCTTGCAGAAACCACACAGGCAGAACATATAGAACACCTCACAAAATCAGTAAAAGACCTTTTTGCAGCAGTATTTTTCGTTTCCGTTGGGATGCTCATCAATCCTGGGATATTGATTGATTATGCCATTCCTATTTTCATAATTTCGGCAGTTACTATAACCGGCAAACTCATCAGTTCTTCTGTAGGCGCCCTGTTATCGGGACAATCCCTCAAGACCTCCGTACAAACGGGAATGAGCCTGGCACAGATAGGTGAGTTTTCTTTCATTATAGCTACCCTGGGATTAAGTTTAAAGGTTACAAGCAATTTTCTTTATCCAATAGCTGTTGCAGTATCTGCAATTACCACCTTTACCACGCCATATCTCATTAAGGCTTCTATTCCCTTTTATGATTTTTTAGAAAAAAACCTTCCTGCCCGCTGGATTATAAACATGGACCGTTACAGCACCAGTGCACAGGGTATTACAACAACCAGCGACTGGAAGCGATTTCTAAAAGCGTATGCCTTTAATTTTGTTGTACACTCTGTAATACTCATCGGCATCATTTTTCTTTCGTCTCAATATCTGTTCCCTTTTATCACAAATCATATTACCAACGGACTGAAGGGAAAGATTTTAACCTTTACCCTGTCATTTATATTCATGGCACCCTTTCTCTGGGGTTTAGCGATAAGGAGAATAGAGAAGAAAGCATCTTCTCATTTATGGCTGAACCTTAAATATACCAGAGGTCCGTTAATTGCAATTGAAACGGTACGGATTGCCCTGGCAATATTCTACATAGGTTTCCTGATGAATATCCTTTTTGATACCGCTACAGCGATAATATTAGCGA
>JAATFW010000039.1 GCA_015654985.1 Sphingobacteriales bacterium
AACATACATGCTGTAAACGGATTGTTGACGGAAACGGAGAGATCAGAAATAGCTGAGTGCGAGCACTCTTCGTGTTAAGTTATACGTAATAAGTCGTAAGTTATAAGTATAATGGCCTGAAATTCTTTCTTTTATAAGAAATATAACAGGCCATTTATCGTTAACATAATACCAGCTATTTATTTGTTGTTGCCAGCGTCAATGACGGGTATTTTCTTTCAAGAAGATAAAAACTTCCGAATAGCAGAACTCCGTAAATTACATCCGCAATCAGCATATTCCTTAAAAATGGTAATCCCATAAGGTAAGACTCTATAATGCCCTGCATATTGTGGGGATACCATGGATAAAGAAAAGCAAAGTTAGTGATCAGGTAAAATACTACGGCTCCGGCAATAGAAGCAAGAGCAATATTAGATGGATTAACCCTGTTCCTTATAAATAAACCGCATGCAACCATTGCAACAAAACCTGCATACACTACCGGACTGAATCCATTAGGTATAAATAAGTCTGAAAGTGCCATAGCAGCCAGCGGAATAATAAAACTGAGTTTTGTATTCTGCATTTGGGCCCCTGCAAAAATAGCCAGCGCTCCAACAGCCGTAAAATTCCAGATACCGGGAAGGAGTAAAGGAAGCGCCCTTGTACATGCTGCAAGGATGATTAATAAACTCAATGTTAAAAACCGGGAAGATTGTACCTGTTTGATCATAGGTTCAAAGTTAAAAGTAAAATATGAAAAGAGGAAATGCTTCTTATTATTCGCCCCTTCTCAATCCATATTTATCGATTTTGCTGTAAAGATGACTGCGCTGAATATCTATATCATCTGCAGTCTTAGATACATTCCAGTTATTCTTTTCCAGTTTGTATTTAATGTATTCCTTCTCTGCCTGATCTTTATACTCCTGAAAGCTGGCAAACTGATCGAAATTAAGGTGCGAAGCCTGATTTTTAGCCGCTGTAACTACCTCTGTCTGAGGGCCCGAAGGATTTGCAAAAGTTCTTACGTCATTATCTGTAATAGTCTTATCGCTCAAAATGATCAGACGTTCTACCATATTCCTTAGTTCACGAATATTACCGGTCCATGGAAGAGATTTAAGCGCCTCCATGGCAGCATCGCTAAATTTCTTAACAGGCATTCCATACTCGCCGCAGATCTCCTCACAGAAATTATGAGCAATAACCGGGATATCATCTTTCCTTTCAGTAAGAGGGGGTACATTGATCAGAATAACACTCAAACGGTGATAAAGGTCCATGCGGAAATTTCCAAGTTCAATTTCTTTAAGAAGATCCTTGTTTGTGGCGGCTATAACTCTTACATCAACTTCAATTTCCTTTTCGCCACCTACGCGTGTTATTTTACTCTCCTGAAGTGCCCTTAATACTTTTGCCTGGGCAGAATGACTCATATCGCCTATTTCATCCAGAAAAAGTGTTCCTCCGCTGGCCTGTTCAAATTTCCCTATACGTTGTTTGACAGCAGAAGTAAATGAACCTTTTTCATGGCCAAACAGCTCACTTTCAATCAGCTCAGATGGAATCGCAGCACAATTCACTTCAACAATGGGACCGTTAGAACGATGTGATTTCTCGTGAAGCCAACGGGCCACCAGCTCTTTTCCGCTTCCGTTTGCCCCGGTGACAAGAACCCTGGCATCGGTAGGAGCTACCCGGTCTATCGTATCCTTTATCTTTTTTATCGGAGCAGAGTCTCCAAGAATTTCTCTTACTTTGCTCACCTTACGTTTCAGAACCTTCGTTTCCGTAACGAGATTTCCCCGTTCCAGAGCATTACGAACAGTAATAAGCAGGCGGTTCAGATCAGGCGGCTTTGATATAAAATCGTAGGCGCCCTTCTTACTGGCTTCTACAGCGGTTTCAATTGTTCCATGCCCCGATATCATAATGAAAGGAAGATCAGGCTTTATGGCCAGTCCTTCAGAAAGAACTTCCATTCCGTCCATTCTGTTCATCTTGATATCGCACAGAACCAGGTCCAGGTCGTTTTTCTTTATAAGCTCCAGTCCGTCGATCCCGTTATCGACATCTTCGACCTCATAATCTTCATATTCAAGAATTTCACGTAAAGTATTGCGTATCGCACGCTCATCGTCAACAATAAGAATTTTTGCCATAGTAATCTTAATTTGGGAACGAACAAAAAGCGCTATTGTTTTAAAATTGTATACAAATATATACAGTTTTGCCAATATGAAAGATTAGTAAATAGGTACTTCTATATTCTGTATATACTGAAAAAGACGGTATTGCATTGCTGGTATAATTATTTTGGCAGTAATAGCTGAACAACATTATTTAATGGTCTCTTTATATGACTACAATCAGTTTTTTTTACAATTCATATCATTTTTTTTCTGTGACGCCGGCTGCATATTTGTATCAGTAATTGTTGCTGCCCCAAGGCAACATTTTTCATAGGTAGATGTAGGGTCAGACATAATCATTGTGTCTGACCTTTTTTGTGCGCCCTGCCCGGCGCACCACTATAGGGTGCGAATCTCAAACACGCTTTGCAGCAAGGAGTGTTAGGGATCAAACCGAATCTTTGAGGGCTAAGCATAGATTTAGCAAAGCGGCCGACGTAAAATTGTTATCAAAAAGAACTTGAGATCAGGTGTCCGTCATTTTTTACAATTTTATTATGAATTTACAGAAGCAAAAAGGAAGAGAAAACTTATCCGCAAGCGAAAAAGCAATAAAAATATATCCTCTGTATGAGAGATTAAAATTTAATATTTGCAGAGACCGTACTTTTAAATATAGTTTTATTAAATTAGAACTCTGATTAACAACCAAACGGAGGTTATTGAATATATTAATGAAGCAGGCTTTTTTAGGCTTTTTCTTGTTATTGTACTTGCCTGTATTTTCCCAATTACGTTTACAGGAGCTATTTAAAAATCTTCAAAATGCAAAGGAAGATTCTAATAAAATTTCTGACTACCGTAATCTCAGTAATTATTACAAAACTGCTAATTTTGATTCTGCGCAATACTTTGCAGAACAGGGACTTAAACTTTCAAAGGCCTTAAAATACCGTAAAGGCGAACTTCTGATGATATCGCAGCTATCTTCGGTAAACCAGAAGCATGGGAATCTGGACGCAGCCAGAAAATACAGCCTTGAAGCACTACAAGGATTCAGGGAGATCAATGATCTAAAGGGAATTGCAGCAAGTAACAATGGATTAGGTGTTATTGAAGGGAAAAAAGGCAATTTTAATATAGCCAATGCTTATTTTATAAATGCTCTGAAAATCTATGAAAAGATTAAAGACATCCGGGGGGTTATTCAGACATATATAAAACTCGGAGCAGTTAATGAACAAAACGGCAACCTTGATAAAGCGCTTCAATATTATACAAGAGCCAGGCAACTAAACTCACCAACATATTCAGACATTGAAACAGAAGTTAACATTATAAACAATACCGGTATTATATATGCCCGTAACGGACAAATGCAAAAAGCGCTCCAGTTGTTTACAGAGGGCATAAAGAAGAGCGATTCTCCTGAGCTTGCCGGTATGCATGTCAATCTTCTTACAAACGCAGGTAATGTTTATCAGAGCCTGGGTAATATAAGCCAGGCACGTGCTTGTCATGAAAAGTCGTTAGCAAAGGCAAGGGCCTTTCATTTGCCTGAAGAAGAGGCCAGGGCACTTTTGAATCTTACTTCAGTACTATCCGTAAAGGAATCCGGGAAAGCTGTAGAATATCTTAAACATGCGCTTGAAATTGCAAAAAAAATCGGGCAGAAGCGCTTGCTTACGGAGATTTATGGAACCCTGGCGGAAAAATATCAGGAACAGAAAGATTATAAACCGGCATTATTTGCACTGCAGGAACAACATAAGTTGCTGGACAGCCTTTATTCCCTGGATAAGGAACGTGAAATTGCCGACTTACAATCTGTATACGATCTCGACAAATCAAAACAACATATACAAACGCTCGAACTACTAAATCAAAAAAGCACATTTCAACGGAATGCTGGTATTGCCGCTGCTATGCTGGTATCCCTGTTACTTATCCTGCTGGGCCTTTATCTGAGAAAAGTGAGAAAACTTAATAAAGAACTATATGCCTCCAACCAGGTAAAAGATAAATTATTTTCTATTATAGGGCATGATCTGAGAGGCCCGATAGGCACTGTTGTTCAGTTGGTGGATATTGTTGATCAGGACGATCTTGAAGTAGTAGAATTAAAGGAAATGCTTTCAATACTTAAAAAGCATACTGAAGCTTCTCTTGAAACTCTTGATAACCTTCTTCAATGGGGCAAAACACAACTGCAGGGCATCAGGGTAAACAACGTTGTATTTAAGGCCGAAGATATCATTGATAAAAATCTTAAAATCATTACAGCCGGAGCTGCCCGGAAATTAATTAAGATTACCAAATCTATTCCGGCTGATTTAAAAGTATTTGCAGACTCAGATCATTTTGATTTCGTAGTGCGGAACCTTTTATCGAATGCAGTTAAATTTACATATCCTTTAGGCATTATAGAAATCAAAGCAATAAATAACCATTCAGGATCCGGATTTATTTTGTTTTCTGTAAAAGATAATGGAAAAGGCATAAAAGAGAAGGACATAAAACGTCTGTTTGATTCCTTTTCAGTTACTGATCATGGTACCGCAGGTGAGAAAGGAACCGGCATCGGGTTACTATTGTGCAAAGAATTTATCCAGGCCAATGGAGGTAAAATATGGGTGGAAAGCGACGAAGGCAAGGGTTCCACATTTTTCTTTACCCTGAAAGGCGAAACAGAAAATAATTAGCTTTCAGACTTACCCTTTTATCTCTTATCTTCATGGTCTGAGCGCGAAAGGAAGAGGTACAACATTTATCTGCAGCTATCCGCGGTAAGTTAGCCGGGAGCTCTGGTCTCCGGCGTCCCGTTTTTTCTGACGTCAATTTTTCCTAAAAAACCGGGATCGTATACTTTACTGCTTCCAGCCGGTCATCTTCTCTTCCCTCCATAAAAAGCACTACTTTATATTCTTTCAGATCGTCATTAAAACCCAGAAACATCCTCCTGAGACACCGCTGAATAATGGGAGCAAGATGAATGTGCAGGTTCTCGCAATAAAGATGAAACTTATGTTTGAGCACCTTGTCGTAAAATTCATTTTTGTTGAAACCCGACATATCTATAGTCAATATTCCGGCATTATAAAACCCATTGATTAATTCATTTCGTACTTCTGGAGATAACCTCTCAAGCCATTCTTCAGACAATTCTTCTAAGATTGTATTATTGAGATTATTACTGATTAACAAACGGTAAAGATTGAGCATAATACTATATATCTTCTCAGCTTCTTGTATAACAATTATAATTCCATTCTAATGCAAACATGAAATTTCAAAGAAACAATTGCGCTAATATGTGCATTTACAAGTAAGATCATTACTGTAAATTTAAACAACTTTAAAATATCAATAAAGTTTCATAAACCTTTAAACCTTTTGTTGTCCGTTACGATATCAACTGTAGTACAAAGCGCCTGAATTTTAATCCGCCTGAAATGACGCCAACAATCTTTGTAATTATGGTGTTAAATGAATATGCCTTCTGATACTATTTCTTCTGTACCCTTTGAAGTTTTTCTGATTGGAGATACCGGTGATATTTCCCTGTCGAAACCCGACGCTGTTTTGCAAACTTTATGTGCGCATTTTGATCCTCAGCAACCCTCCGCCGTGATATTTCTGGGCGATAATATTTATCCCCGCGGATTGCCCCCGAAGGGTAATATTCTCCGGAGAAATGCGGAAAGAACTTTGGAGATGCACTATGAAGCACTGAAGGATTATCACGGGAAAGTGATTTTTATAGCCGGTAATCACGATTGGAATAAAGGCAGGAAGGACGGATACGACTATATAATACGGCAGGAGAAGTTCATTCAAAAGCTGTTTGGCGGCAGGAATATTTTTCTTCCTTCTAATGGCTGTCCCGGTCCGGCAGAAATAAACATACGAAATGACATTACGATCGCTGCGATCGATACCCAGTGGTGGATGCAAAAGGGGCTGCGCCCTATTGGTTCACAATATGGCTGCAGGGTATCAACAGAGGAAGAATTTTTTGAGCAACTTGAAAAGATATTGGAAGAGAATAAACATAAACACCTTATTGTTGCTGGCCACCATCCTGTTTACAGCTATGCCATTCACGGGGGGCGGTTCAAACTTAAGCACCACATTTTCCCGCTTACTCTTTATGATAAGGATGCATGGATCCCGTTACCCGGCATTGGTTCTCTTTTACCCCTGTACCGTAAGTTTTTAGGGGCCCGTGAGGATATGTCGCATCCGCGGTACCGGAGACTGAGAACAAAACTTAAAGAAATTTTAGCCCGTTATCCGAACCTGATCTATGCCGCCGGACATGAACATAACCTTCAATATATCTGTAAAAATAAGAATCATTTTATAGTGAGCGGATCGGGCTCCAAAGTAAAGTATGTTGTACAATCAGGTAAGTATCTGCGCTTTGGCATTAAGTGCAAGGGATTCTTTAAACTGCGCTTTGAAAACGATGGATCTGTTTATCTCTCAGCCTGGTCGGTAGACACAACAAAATCCCTCGCAAAAGGAAAGGTGATCTATGAGGAGCAGATTATTTGAGATTCGCGTTCTCATTATGAAGTGTCAGCCTGCCTCTTTATCCTGATGTTCGATTACTGATAATAGCAGGCAGGATAATAAAGAAAACATGGAAGAAATTTCACAGGCGCTTCTGCTTGTGCAAATACCGCTCTTTCCTTCTCTGATATCATCTACGAAATCTTCACGGTGAACTGAGATTAAAACGGTGCCCGTGAAACTGCCATCTCACTTTGCTTTGTATTTCTATCTGCCTTCGAACTGAGATAAAAACGGTGTTCATAAAAACCGCCTCCAATGGCGGGGGCTGATACTTTTTCATTTTTTTAAAATTAAAAATCAAATTCTCTTTTCATTTCTTCTCTTTCTGTGCTTCCTCCGGTGTTTGTTTGTTTTTTACTTAGCGGCTCAGGCATGGAAGCCAAAGCACTGCTTTTTTGTACCGGTATGCACGCTTTACGAAGACAAACATACAACGGCATTTTCCAAAATCATAGCGATCAGAGGCTGATGTCTCGAATTTACCGGGTTTGACCCAATTTTACCGGGGTTTTCCGGACCTGCCCAGATCTGGCCGGATTTATTCCGGTCTGTCTGTAAAAAAGTCTTTTAAAAAATCCCTGATGTTACAGCCACAGCATATCCGTCCTAAGTCCGGCTCATAAGGCCCCGTTGTTCGCCTGTTTTACCATTGGGCGTTCATTGTTCTTCCGAAGTTCTTTCATTGCGTTCGGAAGAACTTCGGAAGAACAATGAATGCCGGATGAAAGAACTATGAAAGAAACACCAGGTTTGCAGCGGCCGGAGGGCGAACCCGGGGCGGCATTGGTACGGCCGTTTCTTTTCGCCTGAATTTCTTCAGAATAATCAGGTTCAACCCAAAAAAGGGCAGTTTTCGAAAGAAACTTTTGGGGTGATGAGGGGTGGTGGTTTTATTCTTTATCCTTTCATGGCTCCCGATTTGCTATTCAAATCAAAGATCAGGGATGCCTCTACAGCCGTTAAAACAAGTTTTTCTTTTAACATAAACCCATGCGGAAGCAGGAGAAACTTTTGGGGTGGTAATGGGGTGGTGTTTTTATTTTTTCTCTTTAACATATCTTAAAAAGCATTTTGTCTTTAACCGGACACACTATATTTAATAAAGGGACCACTGGATGTATCCGCTCCTTTATAGTCGTATCTTAAGTTTTTGTTTCTTAACAGTTAAACTGTACAACACATTTCCAACTCTATGATTATCAGCTATAAAAGTGTGTTGTATATTTAAATCAATTTTGTTAAATCGCTGGAAACCTTCAAATTCTGTTACTCTTGCTTTTTCTGTACGTGAAGCTGTCCGGTTTTTAATTTCTCCGCTATCTGGAATGACCTTTTGATGCGTGTATCGGTGCTTTTTGCGGAGCGGATATAATAAAGAAGGCTTCTTTTCAAGCCGGGAAGGAGAGCTTCGAAGAGCTGGTTTGCGTGGCCGTCCTGGTTTAAAACTTCTAGGAATTCTTCAGGAAGTTCAAGCCCGTCGTTCAGGTCCGGGCGGATGGAAACTTTAAATGGTATCCCTTCCTTCAGGTGATGTTTACGGATAAGTTGTTTGCTGGCCATAATTACGTAATCTTCCCCTCTTGGATTCAGGGCGCAGGGAAATTCTTCCATTCCTTCAACCGAGCAGAGGATCCGTACAGCGCCCTTATCTTTTCTGTACATTGCCGACACCTCTTCCGGTACTATGATCAGATGATGGATCATGGGGCCTTCTGCGGGGCTCAGGCTGGCGGTGAATGCGGCAGGCGCTGGGTGAGGCATGGCTTCTGAAACTGATTCAATTAGTGGTATTCGAATTCACCGAATTCAGAACGTATCGTTACTTTTTTATTTTCTGATGTTTCCACGCGGCCCACAATGCGGGCTTCGATGTTAAAGCTTTCAGATAGGGCGACTATTTCTGCAGCAAGCACTTCGGGAACATAGATCTCCATGCGGTGCCCCATGTTGAATACTTTGTACATTTCCTGCCAACTGGTACCTGATTCTTCCTGGATCAGCTTAAAGAGGGGAGGTACAGGAAAAAGATTGTCTTTTATCACGTGGAGGTTATCAATGAAGTGAAGTACTTTGGTCTGGGCGCCTCCGCTGCAATGAACCATGCCGTGAATTTGTGAGCGGTATGATCCAAGGATCTTTTTGATTACAGGCGCATATGTACGGGTGGGAGAAAGAACGAGCTTTCCGGCTGTTATCGTTTTGTCTGCACTGATCTTTACTTCATCTGTAAGTTTTTTGCCACCGGCAAATACGAGTTCGTACGGAACAGAAGGATCATAGCTTTCGGGATATTTTTCGGCAACATATTTATGAAATACATCATGACGGGCGGAGGTAAGGCCGTTTGATCCCATACCACCGTTGTACTTCTGTTCATAAGACGATTGCCCGTATGAGGCAAGTCCTACCACTACATCACCTGCCCGGATCCTGTCGTTCGAAATAACTTCTTCTCTCTTCATCCGGCAGGTAACGGTTGAATCGACAATGATCGTGCGCACCAGGTCGCCTACATCGGCAGTCTCTCCGCCGGTAGAGTAAATGCCGATACCCAGCTCCCTCAGGGAAGCCAGGATCTCTTCTGTACCGTTGATGATGGCGGCAATAACTTCGCCGGGGATGAGGTTTTTGTTCCGTCCGATAGTGGACGAAAGCAGGATGTGATCAGTCGCCCCAACGCAGAGAAGGTCGTCGAGGTTCATGATGATTGCATCCTGGGCAATGTCTTTCCATACAGAAATATCTCCTGTTTCCTTCCAGTAGATATAGGCAAGGGAAGATTTGGTTCCGGCGCCATCGGCATGCATGATGTTACACCAGGAGGGGTCGCCTCCGAGGATATCAGGAATTACCTTGCAGAAAGCTTTTGGAAACAATCCCTTATCTATATTTTTAATGGCGTTGTGGACGTCTTCTTTTCCGGCGGAAACGCCACGCTGGTTGTATTTAAGATCTGACATTGGGAGCAAAGGTAATAATAGCAAATCTTAAAAATAAACGTAAGAATTATAAAAGTTCTAATAACAAAAAGAGGCTGAAATCACCTTTGACATGACCCCAAAAAGTTTTTGTCCAACTTTTAGGGGTCACTTCACTTTTTGACTCAGCCTCTTTTTTTTCGGAGTTTATTGATGCATTAGGCCCGGATGCCAGATTTCCGGCACCCGGGCCTCCGGTCGTTATTTAATAAATAACAACTCCCTGAATTTAGGAAGAGGCCATTTATCATCGGCAACCAGGCGTTCGAGTTTGTCGACATGATAACGGATGGGATCGAAATACGATTTTACCTTTTCATCATACGCAATGGATTTCTCGCGGAGATCTTCAATAACGTTGGCTTTTTTACGTTCATTGACCATCTCGAGAACGTTGGTACGGATAAAATTGATATGCTCAGAAAGTTTTGTGATAATTTCAAGCTGAGCGGCATAAGTATTTTCATCCAGGCCTAATTCTTTCAGTCCTTTTACGTTTGTGATCAGTTCAGACTGGTATGCGATAGAAGCCGGAATAATGACATTATTTACCAGTTCGCCCATAACCCTTGCTTCAATCTGAAGTTTCTTATAATAATTTTCAAGAAGGATCTCATGGCGGGCATGAGCCTCACGTTTTGAAAATACGCCGGTCTCTTCAAACAGTTTCTCGGTTTTCTCTGCAATCAGAACATCAAGTGCTTTGGGAGTAGTTTTGATATTGGATAAGCCTCTTTTTTCAGCTTCTGCAGTCCATTCATCACTGTAGCCATTGCCTTCAAAACGGATGGATTTTGATTCTTTAATGTAGCGTTTAATGACAGTCATCAGCGCTACATCCTTTTTTTCTCCTTTTTTCAGGAGTTTATCTACTTCCACTTTGAACTTACCGAGCTGTTCAGCTACGATAAGACTCAGTACGGTCATCGGTCCGGCAGAATTTGCAGAAGAACCTACAGCACGCAGCTCGAATTTATTTCCTGTAAATGCGAATGGAGAAGTACGGTTACGGTCGGTGTTATCAAGAAGGATCTGCGGGATCTTTGGAATATTAGTCCACAAAGTTGGTTCCTGCTTCATCTTGCTGGTTACACGCGATGTTTCAATTTCATCAAGAACATCATTCAACTGACTTCCAAGGAAGATAGAGATAATGGCGGGAGGAGCTTCATTGGCGCCAAGGCGGTGATCATTGCTCACTGAAGCAATAGATGCCCTCAGAAGATCAGAATGTTCGTATACAGCCTTAACAGTGTTCACGAAGAAAGTAAGGAACATCAGGTTGTTCTTCGGGGTTTTACCGGGAGCAAGAAGATTCTTTCCTGTGTTGGTGATCAGCGACCAGTTATTGTGTTTACCCGATCCGTTGATGCCTGCGAATGGTTTTTCGTGAAGCAGCACCTTGAAGTTGTGACGGCGGGCTACTTTATCCATCAGATCCATCAACAACTGGTTATGGTCTATAGCCAGGTTGATTTCTTCATAGATCGGTGCACATTCGAACTGGGAAGGAGCAACTTCATTATGGCGTGTTTTTAATGGAATCCCAAGTTTTAGCGACTCAATTTCCAGATCCTGCATGAAAGCCAGCACGCGGTCGGGGATAGATCCGAAATAATGGTCTTCCAACTGCTGATTTTTGGCAGACATGTGTCCGAAAAGCGTTCTTCCTGTTAAATAAAGGTCGGGCCTTGCATTAAATAAAGCAAGGTCGACAAGGAAATATTCCTGTTCTATCCCTAAAGAAGCATTGACTTTTTCAACGCTTTTATCAAAATACTGGGCAACGCCTACTGCTGCCTTATCAAGAGCGCCTAGAGCTCTTAATAAAGGTGCTTTATTATCAAGGGCTTCTCCGGTATAAGAAACAAATACGGTGGGGATACAAAGCGTTTTTCCCATGATAAATGCAGGAGAAGAAGGATCCCATGCGGTGTAACCACGGGCCTCGAAAGTGCTCCGGATACCGCCATTGGGGAAGCTGGATGCGTCGGGTTCCTGCTGTGCAAGCGCATCGCCGGAGAATTTTTCTATACCCTGGCCGTCTCCGGCAGGTTCAAAAAAAGAATCGTGCTTTTCGGCAGTAGTGCCGGTAAGCGGCTGAAACCAGTGAGTGTAATGAGTTACACCAAAGCTTATAGCCCAGGCTTTCATTGCAGAAGCAACCTGTTCTGCAACTTCGCGGTCAATCTGCTCACCAAGGACCACAGAATCACTTACGCTTTGATAAGCTTCCCTGGATAAATATTCTTTCATCTTTCTTCTGTCGAAAACATTGGAAGCGAAAAAGTCGGAAATTTTTGCGGAAGGGTAAGTAACTTCCGGCACTGTCCTGGTTAGAACGGCATTTAATGCCTGAAAACGGAGGTTCGACATAATATATATATCTTTTTTTATAAAATTTAAATAGAATACAAAATTTAGGGTCAAAGATTTGGAAAATATTGCTAAAAAGCTAATTGTAGTTAAAATAATTTCCATATTTTAAAAAAATGATACTAATCACTTTTTATGCTTTGCCGGGTTTATGGAATATATGTAAGAGGAGCATCTAATTAACAAAAGCTAATCTTTCAGACCATGTTTAATGACAAATTTAATGTTTACAGGACCGAGTGGCTCGACCTTGTATTCGCCAACAGGAACCATGAATACGGAGCTTATGATTTAAGAAAGAATTATTCCCGTACATTGAATAAAGCATTACTGACGGCCTCCGTGCTTTTCATCTTGGCAATTTGTCTGCCTGTTGTTTATAAGCACTTGTACGCCGGAGATACAGCTTCCATCCCTGTTCTTAATAACGACGACGATAGGGAAACCCTTGTGGATCTGAGTCGGATAAAGCAACAGCCTCCGCAAGAACTTCCAAAGGCTGATCCGGCTAAAATCAAAACGACACGTTTTGTTACCCCCAGGGTGGTCGAAGCTGCCAGCGCAAAAGAAGAAGTGCCCGAAATAAAAGAGCTGGAAAGAAGTGCCATCAGCACCAAAACACAGGAAGGAACAGAAACCACTTCAAATGTTAGCCCTGTTGAAACCAGTACTTCCGGAGGAAACGGAGCCGGAGTGGCAGACGGTGCTGCTACCAATGAAGTAATAAATGCGGGCCTGGTGGAAAAATTCCCTGAGTTTCCGGGTGGGATGGAAGCTTTTGCTAAGTATCTGCGGAAGAATCTGCGCTATCCTGCCAGCGCTGCAGAGAACGGAATAGCAGGGCGGGTATTCCTGAGCTTTATCGTTGAGAGAGATGGCAGTTTAACAGATATAAAAGTGATTAAAGGGATTGGCTTTGGCTGTGATGAAGAGGCAATGCGTGTGTTGAGAAAATCACCTGCCTGGACGCCCGGCATACAGAACAAACAAAAGGTAAGAGTACAATATACACTTCCCCTGTTATTTCAAATGGAATAAAGACTGTTTTCAAATGGATAACGACGCCGCAAGAAACAAGAGGCTGTATCATAAGTGATTTCAGCCTCTTTTTTATTGATGTTATTTTAATTGAGGCTTTCTATCGGCTATCATTCTCATAAAAAATCCAGCAGAAAACTAACAATCTTTCATCGGGTTTGCATGGAAGGCGATTTATGATACAGCCTCTTGTTTCTTGCGGCGTCTGTAAAATTAGGCGTCTCTAAAATAAAGGCAGAGCATTGATCTCACTTTTTAACCCGCAACCTTCAATCCGCAACTCACAACCCACCACTCACAACTCTTTTTCAAAACCTGACGCTTTTTTCTATTTTTGTGCATCCTGCAAAAGTAATTTGACTTTGGAAAATAATAAGTAAATTACCATAGAAACAGCAAAGGACCCACGCTTATTGTCAGAAAAGGTGAACAGATCATAATATGTAATATGCTGAAATTGAAAGCTCCGCATCATGCCGCCATTATTTGTTCTGATTATTCAGTATCAAAGAGATTTTATACAGAGGTGCTGGGATTGCAAGTGATTTCGGAAGTTTACAGGAAGGAAAGAGATTCTTATAAGCTCGATCTGAAGGTCGGTAACGGCTTTCAGATCGAGCTTTTTTCATTTCCCGATCCGCCGCCACGTGTATCGCGGCCTGAAGCCTGCGGATTGAGGCATCTGGCCTTCACGTGTGAAGATATTGCACAGTCGCTAGCAGAGCTTGCACAGTACGGAATAGAAGCAGAATCTGTAAGGATTGATGAGATCACAGGCAAGCGTTTTACCTTTTTTTCAGATCCTGACGGGCTTCCTTTAGAGCTTTACGAAACGTAGCATGGAAAATATATTTCATTTCAAGCAGTTTGATGTGGACCAGTCCGGCTGCGGAATGAAGATCAACACAGACGGTGTGCTGCTTGGCGCTCTGGCCCCGGCAGTATCACCAGGATCTGTTCTTGATATCGGAACGGGCACGGGAGTAATCGCCCTGATGCTGGCACAACGTTTTGGTGATGCTGAGATTGATGCCATTGAGATTGATCCGGAAGCCTCGGTTACTGCAGCAAAGAACTTTAACCGATCTGCGTTCAATAGTCGCCTGCGCCTTTTTACAGGATCTTTTCAGAGTTATTATGAATCGCCGGGGGACTTGTTCAGGCAGTATGATCTGATCGTGAGTAATCCTCCTTTTTTTCTGAATTCTCTTAAAAATCCGGGCCGGCAAAAACATACTGCAAGACACACCGATCACAGCTTTTTTTTCGATCTGGTGAAGTTTGCCGTTAAGTTCCTCAACAGGAAAGGAAAGCTCTGCCTGATCCTGCCTGCCGATACCGCTGCTGTAACTGTTGCTTTTGCGGGAGAGGAGGGCTTATTTCCCGAAGATCTGATAAGCATAAGCTCGTTTCCAGGCATGGATACGTACCGGAAGATCATTACCTTTGGCTTCCACAGGGAAGAGCTTTCAGAGAAGACTCTGGTTATCTATGAACGTGAGAAAGAGTATTCCGGGCAATACCAGGAGGTGTTAAGGGAGTTTTTTACGATATTTAAGTAGGATTGCGGGAGGGAAGTTGAAAGTTGAAAGTTGAAAGTTGAAAGTTGAAAGTTGAAAGTTGAAAGTTGTGGGTTTCCAGCGATTTGAAAAAAAATTGATTTAAATATACAACATTACTTTATCGTTGATAATCATTGAGTTGGGAACGTGTTGTACAGTTTGAAAGTTTCAGCGATTTAACAAAATTGATTTAAATATATAACACATTTTTTATAGCTGATAATCATTGAGTTGTGAATGTGTTTACAGTTTGTAGGTTGCGGAGGAGGTTAACAGGCCAATGAATTATGGGTTATGAATTGTAGGAAGGGATGGTTGTGAGAGGCAAAATGCGCAAAGCTAAAAGCTTAACGGCTAAAATATGACAAGAATCGGGCTTATATCTGATACACATGGTTTCCTGGACGACGCCGTGTTTAATTATTTTGATCAGTGTGATGAAATATGGCATGCCGGGGATTTTGGCAATATTGAGCTTGCTGATAAGCTGGCGGCTTTTAAACCTTTGAGGGGAGTGTATGGGAATATTGACGGGAAAGACGTGCGGACTGTTTATCCTGAAAACCTCCGGTTTAATTGTGAGAGTGTGGATGTGTGGATGACCCATATCGGAGGATATCCCGGTCATTACAGCCCCCCGGTTAAAGCCCTGATCTATAAAGATCCTCCCAAATTATTTATTTCCGGGCACTCTCATATCCTCAAGGTAATTTACGATAAAAAAATTGCTGTTTTACACTTAAATCCAGGGGCAGCAGGCAAACAAGGTTGGCATAAAATACGTTCTTTGCTTAGATTCTGCATTTCTGACGAAAAAATTCATACTTTAGAGGTTATAGAATTAGGGAATAGATAATGTAAAAAATACACTAAGTATATGTCAGTAGTAAAAACGTTAGGCCAGTTCATTATTGAAAAGCAAAAAGACTTCCCGTATGCCAAGGGGGAGCTGTCCCGTTTATTAAGGGATATTGGTATTGCATCGAAAATTGTAAACCGTGAGGTAAACAAAGCAGGATTGGTAGATATCCTGGGAGAGATCGGAACTACCAATACACATGGTGAATCGCAGAAGAAGCTTGACGTGTTTGCTAATGAGCAGTTCATTTCTGCATTGACCTGTGGAGGTGAATGCTGTATCATTGTTTCGGAAGAGAATGATGATGCCATCTATATCGAATCTGAAGTTTCGCAGAATGCAAAGTACATTGTGGCAATTGATCCCCTGGACGGTTCATCAAACATTGATGTAAATGTGGGAGTAGGAACGATCTTTTCTATTTACAGAAGAAAATCGCTTGACGGGAAAGCAACCCTTCAGGATGCATTGCAAAAAGGAGTAGACCAGGTGGCGGCGGGTTATGTGGTTTATGGATCGTCGGCCATGCTGGTTTATACTACCGGAAAAGGGGTGAACGGGTTTACCCTCGACCCGTCAATAGGCGAATTTTGCCTTTCGCACCCTGACATGACCATTCCTAAAGACGGATATATTTATTCGATCAATGAAGGGAATTACGGGCATTTTCCGCAGGGTGTAAAAAAGTATATCAAGTATTGCCAGGTAATGGACGAGGAAACCCATCGTCCGTATTCTTCCCGGTATATCGGGTCTATGGTGGCCGACCTGCACCGGAATATGATCAAAGGCGGGATCTTTATTTATCCCACTACAGCCAGCGCACCCAACGGAAAGCTCAGGCTGGTATATGAATGTAATCCGATGGCTTTTATAATTGAACAGGCCGGAGGACGCGCAACAGATGGATTTGAAAGGATCCTGGATAAAGAGGTGACTTCTCTTCACCAGCGTTCGGCAATTTTCCTGGGCTCCGAAAATATGGTGCTGAAGGCTGAAGAGCTGATGAAGGAACATTCTCCGGAGATCGGAAGGGTGATCGATATTCAGTCTGCTTCTTCTCTGGATTCAGATGCTTCTAAAGTTGGTAATCTGTAGCTCTGCTCCTTTCATGATTTAAGATTCTGCTTCGAATACAGAATCGATCAGTAATTTATCTTTTTGTTGATATGCTGCGACTGCCAAACGGTCGCAGCGTTCATTTTCAGGGTGCCCTGCATGCCCTTTAATCCAATGAAACCTCACATTGTGCAGCTTGTATACCTGTAAAAAACGCATCCAGAGGTCTTTGTTTTTTTTTCCGGCAAATCCCTTGCTTTCCCAGCCGAATACCCACTTCTTTTCTACCGCATCTACCACGTATTTTGAATCTGAGTAGATTATAACATCCTGACGGAGTTTCCTGATTGCCTCAAGGCCAGCGATTACGGCAAGAAGCTCCATGCGGTTATTCGTGGTTTTACGAAAGCCTTCAGAAAGCTCTTTATAATGTTGCCCGGCCCTTAAAACTACCCCGTATCCTCCCGGACCAGGATTGCCGCTCGAAGCTCCATCTGTGAAAATTTCTATCATGCAGAAAAGAAAATGTAAGCCGCAAAAGTAAAAAGATAAACTGAAATGGCTTTCTAAATCGCCTGTTAAAACAATTAACTGAGATGATTTGCTTAAGACAGAGCTACTTATCAAATTTATTTAGTAAAATTTGTATAATGCCGGAAATGACTTATTTTTGCATCACTAAACACGGTGGTTTTAGCTCAGTTGGTTAGAGCGCCTGATTGTGGTTCAGGAGGTCGTGGGTTCGAGCCCCATATTCCACCCCCGAATTTTAAAGCAGTTCTGAAAAGAGCTGCTTTTTTTTGTTTAAATTCTTTATTTTCAATTAATTATAAATATTAATCATAGAAAAAGTGGTTCGATGTTTTAAAGTCAAAAATGTAGATATGTTCAAAAATGCCTTTTGGATAAATAGTGTTTGATTTTTTGGTTTGAACCCCATTATTAAGTTGATTCACAATTTATAGTTTTTTTGCAATTTCGGAATTTGATTCCTGTTATTCTGGAATTGCATTCCGGATTTGTAAGAAATTATATGAATGTTGCTATATTTGCATTATGATTACTCGTACCGCAGAAGAAGAAGTTAAACTCTTGGCAAGCCAATTTAAAGCTATAGCCATTGTTGGTCCTAGACAGTCTGGTAAAACAACCCTAGCTAGAACTGGGTGAAACTTAACAAAGAAAAAACTTGAACCAGATGAAAGTCTTATTACACCTCATTTGACAGCCTTGCAAACTTATTTCTGTACTCAATTGGTGTAAGCCCTGTAAGCTTTTTGAATATATCTCTAAATGCTTTTGTATCCGTATACCCTACATCAAACATTATTTCTGTAACATTTTTTCCCGATGCCTCAAAAAAAGTTTTGGCAGCTTCTATTCTTACTCTTTGTATATACTCCAGGGGAGTGTTATTGGTAGCTTCTTTAAATCTTCTTTCAAAAGTTCTGCGGCCTGAATTAATTAAATTTGCTAAAGTTTCTGTTAATATTTTATTATAATAGTGTTTTTCAATGTAATCCTGTACTTTTTGAATATCATCATCACCGTGATTTCTTTGACCTTTGAATATAGCGAATTGAGATTGACTATTTCTCCCAATATCCAATGCAAAGTATTTTGAAACCATTATTGCTGTTTCTCTATCCGCAAACTTTTCAACCAGGTATAATATTAAATTCCATAAACTATTTGCCCCACCGCTGCTGTAAATATTATTATGTTCGGTGATTATAGCCCCATCTTCCACTTCCACATCGGGGTATCTTTCTTTAAATTCGTTAACATGGGCCCAGTGTGTAGAGCATTTTTTGCCATTGAGTAACCCGGTTTCAGCCAAAAGAAAGGCGCCTACACATAAACTGGCAAGACTTGAACCATTCTCGTACAACTTTTTAAAGTAAGGTATCGCTTCCGCATTGGCTTGAATCCCTTTGGCGGTATCGCCAAATACAGGTGGAATGATCAGCAAGTCCGTTTCGGTCACATCTTTGAGTAACCTGTCGGTTTTTATAATGTATTCGCCATTGTTGGCAGGTACATAGTCTCTCAGGCCCACGTACTCAACCGTAAAAATGGGCTTTTTGCCAAATACGGTTAAAAACTCGTTGGCGGTATGAAAGGTTCTGAATGGCGGTGTAACGGCTTCAATTACCCCATACTCAGGTACAAAGACAGAAATTTTCATCAGAATAATTTGTTTTTTAATGGCAATGAAGCTTCGATAAGCTCTTATTCATTTCTGTTTGTAAGCGGCAGCTTATCGAGGTTTCATCAGAATAATTTGTTTTTAAGCGGCAATGCAGCTATCATGATTTTATCCGTTCTGCTGCGGACTTTTGTAAAATTATGATGGTTGCACAGCAACGAAACATATTTAAGCTGCAAGGTAAAAAATAGTTTGTCATAATTCACCTCTAAAGTTGTCGTTTTCATAACAGCTAACGTCTTATATTCCATGGTAATTTTGAATTGTAAAAATTAACAGACAAAAATTAACTATGGCACCAGTAACAAGAATTACGGTAGAAGCAATTGTAAATGCTCCCGTAGCAAACGTTTGGAAGGCTTGGAATACACCAGGCGATATTATGCAATGGAACACTCCTGATCCAGGCTGGCATACCTCCAGTAGTGAAAACGACCTGAGAGCGGGGGGGAAGTTTAAGAATAGGATGGAAGCCAAAGACGGTAGCTTCGGTTTTGACTTTGAAGGTATTTATGATAACGTGGAGCTGCATAAGGAGATTACTTACACCATGTCTGATGGGAGAAATGCGACTACGTTGTTTACCCCACAAAATGGAAAAACCAAAATAGAAACCACATTTGATGCTGAAACAGAAAATGCCCCTGAATTTCAGAAACAAGGATGGCAGGCTATATTGGACAATTTTGTGAAATATGTTGAATCAACCTATTCATAACCACTAATCGTTACTAAAATGAAGAAGAATAAAATAATCTTTTGGGTGGCGACTATCATCATCATACTTTGGGAAGGTGTCATGCCGCTTAGCACCCTGCTGTTTGCACCACAGTATGTGAATGCAGGTACAAAACCGTTGGGCTATCCCGATTACTTTGCCTATACCCTTATCATCTGTAAAGTACTTGGCGTTTTAGCGGTTGCCTATTCTAAAACACCAGGTAAACTAAAGGAATGGGCATATGCAGGGCTCTCATTTAATTTGATATTTGCATTCATCAGTCATGCATGTGTAGATAAAAACATCGGGTTTATGCTGATGCCGCTTGTGGTGTTGGGCATACTTGCAGTCTCTTACATTTATAAAAATAAGATCCAAACCAACGGCTAAGACAAATTATCAGGCTGTTGATGAGTATCACCAAATATTATTCAATTAATTTATAAACTAAATTTCAATAACAATGACAAATAACACGGTTTCTTTACACAGGGTAATCAAGGCGGGCCCTGAAAAGGTATTTCGGGCATTTGCTGATCCCATAGCGTATTCAGGTTGGCTGCCACCTTATGGTTTTGTATGCACAGTACAGCAAATGGAATTTAAGGCAGGGGGTAAATTTAAGATGACGTTTATTAATTTCAGTACGGGGAACGGACATTCTTTCGGCGGAGTGTATCTTGACATAAAACCTAATACATTTATTAAATACGCAGATACGTTTGACGACCCCAATCTACCTGGAGAAATAACAACCACGATATGGCTGAATAAGGTTTCGTGCGGCACTGAACTTAAAGTGGTACAGGAAGGAATTCCTGCAGCAATACCATCTGAAATGTGTTATTTAGGCTGGCAGGAATCGCTGGAGAAATTGATAAAGCTGGTTGAACCTGAAATTCCAGATGCTTAACTTATCTTCTATGACCGATCTTAATCATGGTAAATTTGTGAGTGCGATTTTCCTTACATTTTCTGGAAACTGTAAGGAGGCGCTCACATTTTACCAAACCTGCTTTGGGGGTATACTGCAATTTGAAACTTTTGAAAAAGAGTTACAAGGTTACACAGAAGTGCCTGTTGTTGGCGGGTCGCTTGTTTCTAACAGTATCGTTATCCACGGCTCAGACCTGGTACACGATGAAGGAAGAATACCTGGAAATTACATGGCTATTTTTATACATTGTACGAATACTTATGTTAGAAAAGAGCTTATTGAAAAACTTGGATTTAATAAACAGGACTTTTTTATCGCGAATTACGATGATGAAAAGCTAATTGAAATCATTGATGCTTTTGATGTGAGGTGGGTATTGTGCGTTTAGCATCTAATAATGAAGATAAGATTATTACTTTAGCTAAGAAGTTAAATATAGTGATTGAAAAGAAGAATACTGATTTTATAAAACTGCCATGGTTAATCTTAAAAAGCGCATTCTCAATTAAGTAATATTTAACAGGAGGAAGTTATCTGATAAATATGGCATCAGTTCCGGTTACCGGCTTTGGCCTCACGTACTGTTGCATTGCGCTTGAATTTATACACTTCACCTGGCGGTACCTGGCATCATCGCGGATACCCTGCAAAATCTCTTGCAAGATCGTAGGAGTGAGCACCACCTGTTCATCCAGACTGATGTAATGCTCCAGTAAGCTGGCAGTTGGCGTATCCTTGTTGTTAAGGAAATCGATCCAGACAGAGGTGTCAAAAATCAAGGGGTGGCTCATAGGCTACGCATTTGCCGGAGGTCGCCTTCCCATGTACCCTTTCCGCGGAGCCCCAGGATTTCCTTTCGTTTCAACGATGCCACGTAGTGCTTTAAGGCTTCGTGAACGACATCTTTTTTGGTCTTCAACTGGCTGATTTGCAGTGCTTGTTTAACCAGGCTGTCATCTAATTCGATATTGGTGCGCATCTTTTTTGTGTAAAAAAAACGTATTCTATACACATTGTCAAGTTGATGGTTTTTCTTTATTATGAAGTATACCTTTTTTGTATTTTAAATGAATGAGTGAAGAGAGTGTAATTTGAGTGCTGTTCCGCTATCTTCCGGCATATACTAAACCTGTCCAAAGAAATTTTTCGCTTCTTTATGTATTTTGAGGGCTGGTTCGTATTTTTAACAAACTTACGATCATCATGTATACTGCGGGAACTTTCATCTATAACACAGACGGGCGTGGGGCGGCCGTAACTGAATCTTTCTGCCTGTTTCCAAACAAACAATCTCATCAATCATCATAACTTCACAACCCATGAAAAAAATAATGACGGTTTGGATGGTTATAGCCGCAATAGGTTATGGCTATGCCCAGCCACAGCAAGTGGACAGTCTGAAAAAATTGTTGTTAACCGCTAAGGAAGATACTGCAAAGGCAGATATCCTGCTTATGATGGGCAGATACCTCATTGCTTCCAAACCCGACAGTGCCTTGCCGGTATTGCAGCAGGGGCTGGCCCTTTCCAAAAAACTCAGCTATCTGGCTGGTGAAGCAAACGGCTTAAACCTGACAGGGCTTGTTTTTTCCGTCAAAGGCAATTACCCTAAGGCTTTAAGCCTTTACCTGGAGGCGCTGAAAATCAACGAACAGAGGAATGACCGTCTTGGGATGGCAAAGAACCTTGGCAACATAAGCTCTGTTTTTGCGGACCAGGCCGATTACAGGCAGTGTATCAATTATTTGTTAAGGGCCAAGGCCTTGCTGGAAAGTATCCATGCTGAAGAGGTGTTAGCAACCGCGATCACGAATCTCGGTGTCAATTATTTTAACTTTAATATGCCCGACTCTGCAAAGATCTACACTAACCAGGCCTATCATCTGTCAATTCGATTAAATGACACCTATCATATAGCAACCAGCTCCGATATGCTGGGTTCTATTTTCTATAAAATGAACCGGCCCGATAGCGCCATGATGTACAAACAAAAGGCAGCAAAATGTTACAGAGAGGTGAACGAGGATGACATGCGGGCTGGAACCCTGCTGGGGATTGCCGAGATATTTAAAGACACGAAACAGGCAGATTCCAGTTTGTATTACGCAAGGCAGGCATTTTCTATCGCCTCAAAAGGTGGATTTCCCTCAGTAATATTAAATGCCAGCAAATTTTTAGCCGGGCGTTTTAAAGATGATGGAAAGCTCGATAGTGCCTTTCATTTCCAGGAATTGTATATAGCAGCAAAGGACAGCCTGTTCAGTGAGGAAAAAGTAAAACAGGTACAGGTCCTCGCTTTCGCAGAACAGCAACGCCAGGAAGAGATAGCAGCGCAGAAACGGCTGGAGGAAGCCGAAAACCGGAAGAATCTGCAATTGGCCGGTATTGCCGTATTCCTTCCGGTCTTCTTTGTTTTCGCACTGTACCTTAGCCGCACGCAGATCAGGCTCCGCACAGTTGATTTCTTATGTACAGTGATCCTGTTGCTGGTATTCGAGTTTATCAGTATGCTGATACGCCCTTTGGTGGCATATATGGAGCATTTTGCCAATGATACGGTGGCGATCAATATGCTCATCCATATTGGCGTAGCTTCGCTGCTGGTGCCTGTCCGGAATCCCATAGACCGCTGGGTGAAAAGTAAGTTGCTATATCGCAGGCAGACACATCCGGCACCCCCCGCGGGTACTGCCCCGGGGGACTGATACTTTTGAGTTTTCTTAAACTCATTAAGTCGTTTTTTACAGTACGTTTTGCTTTACTTCGCCCGTTTGCACTAATTCGGCACTATAATAGCTATATTAAGTATATGAGCCAAAAGATTTTAATACTTGATGACGATACCGACCTTTTAACAATATTAACCATGCTTCTGGAAGATTCCGGCTATGAAATACTGGCTTTGAAAAGTGGAGAAGAAATATTTGAAAGCATTCGGATATTTCACCCCGACCTGGTGTTAATGGATGTTATGCTGGCTAATATGGACGGACGCGTCATTTGCAGAAGTATTAAAGAACGACAGGAACTGCAAACTTTGCCGGTCATTTTAATCTCAGGATCCCACAATCTCGCCCAGACACTTCAACAGCATGGCGCACCTAATGATTATCTTTCCAAGCCGTTCGATATCAAATTCCTTTTAGAGAAAATTGAAAAGCAATTGGCAGCATAAATCACCGTTCGAAATGGGTTATTGACCTTAATAGTAGATTAATTGCAGTCAAACGACGAATTAATTTATTCCGCAAGATGACATACCGCGAAAAATATTTTAATTAATAAAGATTATCTTTGCCCCCATAGTTATCAAACAGGTCCCTCAATTTATTGATCCGAGATGCCGTCAAAATTATCCCTCAATGAAGATGGCAAATCAACCGTTGCCGATTCTTATAATATCCTTGTTACCGGCGAGGAGAAAGATTTTAACGATTTAACCGTGCTGGCGTCAGCTATTTGCCAAACGCCCATCGCGTTGATCAATCTTATAGATGAGAAAAACAATGATCTTCACACGCAAACAGGAACAACAATTACAAAAAGGGATTTCGAAAATTCTTTTGCTGTACATTCCCTCCTCAACAATCAGGATATCACCGTTGTGGAAGACTTAACACAGGATGAACGCTTTGATAACAAACCATTTGTTTTAGGCAAGGAAGAGATTACGTTTTACGCGGGAGTACCATTAATTAATGATGAGGGATATGTTTTAGGGTCACTTTGTGTTATAGATAGTCAGTCAAAAACACTAACCCTTAAACAGATCGATGCCCTAAAGATCATTGCCCGGCAAATAGTAGATAAACTGGAGCTGAGAAAAAAAGCCATCGTATCGGCAGAAACTATCCGGGAACTGAGAGATTCCAATCTTTTTATGCAAAAATTCGCGGCAATGGCCGCGCATGATATTAAAAACCCCCTGAGCAGTATTTTACTCAGTGCACAATCCTTAAAATCAAGATTAGAAAAGTTAAACGATGAAAGATGCGGAAAACTTGTTGATCTGAATATTTCTTCCACGCAAAGGTTAATGGGCCTCCTTGGTGATATGCTGGAATACTCCAAAAAGCCGGCACTGCTGCTGGCCAAAAAGGAAGACATCGATCTTACGGAACTGCTGAGAATAATCATTAGTATGGTTAATACTCCTGATAATTTTGAAATCCGGTTGCCTGAAGGCCTTCACTCCTTAAACGTTTCGATTGTGGCCATTCAGCAGATTTTTATCAACCTGTTGACCAATGCTATCCGTTATAACGACAAGGACAGGGGGGTGGTTACTATTACCTTCCGGCAGGACGACCAAAATTATTATTTCGAGGTTGCTGATAACGGCATCGGTATCGCCGAAGCTTACCATGAAAAAATATTCAATAACAGCTTCACCCTGAAGATCACCGACCGGTATGAACAGAAAGGGTCGGGTATTGGCTTGTCTACCGTCAAAGAGTTAGTTAAAGCATTGAACGGAAAAATCAGCGTGTCATCAGTTCCCGGGAGGGGAACTACGTTCTTTATTTCTATTAGTAAATAATAAAATGATCCACATTTAGTTATAAGACTATATTTCTGTCATTCCCATGAAAAATTTAACAAAAAAACTTATGCGGGCTTGATATGGAACAGCTACCGGAAACGATTCGCCTGCTAAACCAGTCAGGGTGAAAGGAATATATTTTCCGGCCACTTATAGTCCGGCCGTGCCTATTGCCGTAGTTTCAGATTGAATGAACTGCTTTTGTTACCGATTCAGGATTTATCAGTATGTTTAAGCAGTATTATTTATCAGTATGTTTAAACGGTATTA
>JAATFW010000012.1 GCA_015654985.1 Sphingobacteriales bacterium
TATTATACCCTTTCTGATGGCTTTAAAAATGAAATCCCTGATCTCACTACGACTGAATTGTCGCTTGAGTTGCGCTGGGCCCCTCATGAACAGCTTTTTCAGGGTAAAATTTACCGGACAACGATCCCTTCCAAATATCCTGTTATTACAGCCCGTTTTACTGCGGGATTAAAAGGGGTATTGAAAAGTGAATATTCCTATCAGAATCTCATGCTGAATGTCAGCAAACGCTTTTACCTCTCTCAACTGGGCTTTTCGGATCTGACGGTGGAGGGTTCGAACATCTTCGGACAGATCCCTTTTCCTCTCCTTACCATACATAATGCCAATCAAACGTATACCTATCAGCCATACTCTTATAATATGATGAATTTCATGGAGTTTGTAAGCGACCATTATGTCTCTCTTAATTTTGAGCATAATTTCAATGGCTTTTTCCTGAATAAAGTTCCCCTGCTTAAGAAATTGAGATTCAGGGAAATCATTGGTGTAAAAACGCTTTATGGTGGAATAAGGGCAGAAAACAATCCGCTATTGCACCCCTCATTATATTCTTTTCCGCAGGATGCTGATGGAACACCCTATACTTATTCTTTAGGGAAAACACCTTATACCGAATTAAACGTTGGACTTGGCAATATTTTCCGGGTGCTGCGGCTCGATCTGATCAAGCGTGTGAGCTATACCGACCACCCCGATGTGGTGAAGCTGGGCCTCAGGGCAAGCATGAAATTTGACCTTTAGGCAGGAGAGATGACTGTTTAACTTTTCGATATTGCACTCGGCAGGATGCCAAATTTCTTTTTAAAGGCGGCAGTGAAATGATGAGGATTTTTATATCCTACTTCGTATGCTACTTCAGCAACACTTCTTTTTTGTTCAAGAAGCAGCCGCGCGCGCTCCATTCTGAAATCCGACAGGTAACTGAACACTGTTGTTCCGAGGATTTCCCTGAATCCTTTTTTAAGCTTGAAATCATTCAGCCCCACTTTACGCGACAGCTCAATTAACGAACACGGAGTTTGCATGTTTTCTTCAATAAATAATTTGGCCTTATATATTTTGTCGATATCATGAGCTTTTAAGAACGATGAGGATGCGCTTTGACTATAAGTGTGACCAAGCTGCTCCAACTGGGCGGAGAGGAGTTCCAGTATTTTCGCTTCAAGCAGGATACGCCTGATATCGCCTTTTTGTTCAGTATTGGTTAACGTATTTACAATATGGTGGATCTGGGGGTTGACAGGGAGGGTGCCGGTGATGAAAGCTTTTTTATGATGGATATGCCTGCGCAGGAACGAGGATATGCCGCTGTTATCCTGCAATAACCCAGACAGGTATAATTCCGGCAAATAGATAATAAAGGCATGTAAGGGAGCCTCCATCTGAAAAATAGTGATCAGAGGGGCAGGATAATACAGGTTGTGCTGCCCCGCGCTGAGATGAAAAAAGGTAATTTCACCGCTGATATTTTCTGATTTCAGATCGCCTGCCAGCACTCCGTAAGTTGTAATATACGATTCTTTTACATGGTTCTGGATCCTGATCCTCCCTTTATTTGCAGCAATAAGGATGATATGGATCCCATCAAATGACGACCATTTAAGCTCTGTCTGGTTTTTCTGAAAGCTTTTTTCCTGTAATCCTTTGTCGGCAGAGAGCTCTCCGGAGCTAATGCCGATGCAAATCTCCGTTTCTTCATTCCCTGTTATCTCGAATTCCATAAAATCCTTACTGCGTTCATATAAATCCCTCTGGCGTTAGCCTTTTTACTAATAACGCTTCAAATTTGTAGCTTATTAAGACTAAATACAAATAAGCTATGAGAAAAATATCTATTTTATTCTTTTGCTTGTTATTTACCCTGTATGTGAAGGGGGCACAGCGGATCGTTTCTTTAAGCGGAACGATCAGTGAAATGCTTTGTGCCCTTGGTTTGGAAGATCAGATTGCAGGTGTAGATATAACAAGCACGTATCCATTATCATTAAAGCAAAAGCCGAAAGTGGGGCATAACCGCAATATTTCGGCAGAAGGTATTCTTGCTTTACAGCCGACGCTGGTACTGGGGCTCAGCGATCAGTCGAATCCAAAGCTCGAAGAACAATTAAAAGGTGCAGGAGTAAAGATGCTTCTGTTTAAGCAGGAACTATCGCCGGAAGGAGTTAAAGTGCTGCTCAATCAGGTAGCTTCAGCAACAGGGGCAACAGCTAAGGCTAAACTGATAGAAAACCAGTTTGACCTGCAGATGAAGAGCCTGAAAATCTCTCCGGTGAACAAGAAGGTATTGTTTATTTATGCCCGTGGCACGGGCACTATGATGGTGAGTGGCACAGGTACTTCCATTGAGAAAATGATCAGACTTGCCGGGGCAAAGAATGCAGTTACCGATTTTACGGACTTCAAACCATTAACAGCCGAATCGCTGGTTGCCGCTAATCCGGATGCGATCCTTCTGTTCGAAAGCGGTTTAAAGAGTCTGGATGGCCCGGAGGGCTTACTTAAGGTGCCGGGCATAGCACAAACTACAGCGGGCAGGAACAGGAAAATTGTAAGTATGGACGGTGAGCTTTTAAGTGGCTTCAGCTTAAGACTTCCTGCCGCAATACGCGACCTTCATAATAAGATCCTCTGAATATGAAAAGGCATTTAGTGGTGATTTTAATGTTTTGGGGATTTCATCTGAATGCGCAGGAGAAACCGGCTCTTATTAGCGGGATGCCCTCAGCTCCGGCTGATAAGTCGCTTCCTGATTCAGTAAAACAACCTGCTTCTTTACATAAGTTAAATGAAGTAATAGTAACGGGACAATATGAAGCGCGGTCGGTAAGGAGTTCGGTATATAGTGTAAGAACGATCAGCAGTGAACAAATCAGACTGCGCAGCGCTACCAGCTTATTGCAGGTGCTGAATACAGAACCGGGTATTCGCTTTACCAACGACCTTACCCTGGGTACCAGCGATATTTCTTTGATGGGCATGTCGGGAAAAGGGGTCAAGATCCTCCTGGACGGCGTCCCTTTGCTCGACAGAAGTGAAACCAGGGAAAGCCTCGGGCAGGTGGATATCAATACCATCGACCGGATAGAGATCGTGGAAGGGCCGATGTCTGTGAGCTACGGAACAGATGCACTTGCCGGGGTCATCAATATCATTACAAAGAAGAGCACGGTGCCCGGGCAGCTTTCGGTTACGGCAAAGTTCCAGGAAGAATCGGCAGGCAAGGAATACTCAGGTTTCGGATTAAAGGGCTCGCATAATCAGAACTTCGGTATCAACTATGGACGGAAGGGCTGGTCGCTGTCGGGCTCTGTTTCGAGAAACGATTTTGGCGGATGGAAAGGTCAGGCTTCAGACCGTGAACTTGACTGGAATCCGAAAGATCAATGGCTGGCCACCGGCCGCATAGGCTATAGCAGTTCAAAGCTGAACGTTTGGTACAGACTGAGTGCTACAGATGAAACCATCAGTTTATTCGGGAGGACTAATCCCAATAATAGTATTGCTACCGATAAGGACTTTATCAGCCGTCGTTTCTTTCACCAGGTACAGGCGGAATGGCTGCTGAACCATAAACTTAGTTTTAGTGGTGCCGCTTCCTATACGGATTACAGCAGGCGAACGGAAACTACTAATTTAAATGTATTAAACGGCGACCGGCGGCTTTCTTTAGAAGAAGGATCGCAGGACAAGTCGTTGTTTAATCATACGTTTTTCAGGGGAACGTTACAGTACCAGCAGTCTGAAAAAATCTCATTCCAACCAGGTTTTGAAGTGAACCTCAACGGAAGCAGCGGCGACAGGATCCTCGGTTCTCCCGAAATAAATGATTATGCCTTTTTGTTTCCTCTGAACTGAAACTGATCAGGGGAGTGAATGTCAGGCCTGGATTAAGGATGGTGCGGAATTCGGTGTACGACGCACCTCCGGTAATTCCTTCTCTTAATACGCTGGTCGCGCTTAATAAAAAGCTGGATATGCGTTTAGCCTATGCCCGCGGGTTCAGGGCTCCGTCGCTCAGGGAGCTGTATTTCAATTTTTTTGATGCCAGCCATTCCATTACGGGCAACACTCACCTGAAAGCCGAATATTCAAACAGTTTTAACGGTTCGCTGACGCGGCATGACATCGCCCTGTCAAACCTGGGCCTCGATCTTACTTTAAGTGGTTTTTACAATGTATTCTCAAACCTGATAGAGATAGGGTTTAATCCGGAACAGCCGGATGTAAACAGCTATATTAATATCGGGCGGTCGAAGACGGCCGGAGGTTCCCTTCAGAGTAACCTGCGCTGGAAAACATTAAAGGGTATTCTGGGCTTTTCATATACAGGCCGGTATGATGAGCTGGCGGAGGGTGAAAACCCTGTAAACGCTTTACCCAAATACGTCTGGTGGCCTGAGCTTAGCAGCAATATTATTTATTCGGTACCGAAAGCAGGCACGAGCTTTAACCTTGCTTATAAACTTAACGGAAGAAAACCGGCTTATGAGGTTACCGAACAGAACGGCCAGCAGGTCCTGGGCCTTGCGAAGACTTCTTCTTATAACCTGGCCGACTTTTCAGTAAATAAAGATATCAGAAAACTGGCAACACTGTCCTTCGGCGTTAAAAATCTTTTTAACGTTACCAGGATCACCAATACCTCTTCCGATACGGGAGGGGCACACAGTACCGGAGGGCCGGTACCGGTATCCTATGGACGTTCGTTCTTTTTGGGGCTGACTTTTCAATGGTCTAAAAATTTATCCTATAACAAGTAACAATTACATCATGAACAAATCATTTATCATTCTTTTTCTATTTACCATAACGGCAGTATTTTCATCATGCAGTAAAAATGATCCGCCGCTTCCCGACAATCTCGTTACGTTCACTACTGATCAGCTTGGCTTTGATGAAGGCGTAAGCGAACTGGAAATACAAATAAATGCTTCCAGGCCGGTTGAGACTGCTACCAGCGTTACCGTTAACCTTCAAATGGAAGGCGTAAGCTATGGAACCGGGTTTACCACCGAACCGGCGGCAGTTGATAATAAGGTCTCTTTGAGTATTCCTGCCGGTTCTGCCAGTGCGACCATTAAAGTAAGAAAGACAGCAGGCTTGTTTCTTAACGGCGATGAAGCCATTAACTTCAGCATCGCTGAGGTAGGGCAACCTGTTCTGAAAGGTGACGTTTCTGACCTCCGGATCTCGTTCTCTGCTATAACATCCACCGGTTCTGCTCTTCAACTGGAAGGCGGGGAAGGCGGGGCTTCTGCGGTGAATACGGTTTTTGTAGACCTGAGCGCCAACAGGCAGGATTCTATAGCACGTGACAGATGGGACCTCGGCTTTAATTCGGGCTCTGTTTTCAGAGTAATTATTAATAATACCACCGGAGCTTCAGCTATAATGGTCAACAAAAGCGATCTGACCCAGGTTAGCAGTGCTGATATTAATCCGGATAATTTAAAACTGGGCTTCGGCTTCGGCACATTCTCGCTTTTTGA
>JAATFW010000276.1 GCA_015654985.1 Sphingobacteriales bacterium
ACATTAAAGATCACAGGTTTTGTACCCAGTAATTTTGACTGGCCAACCATATTATCCATCCATGCTCCACCCGATTTATTATCCCTTTTGAAATAGTCGCAGTAAAACAAACCAATCTGACTGCCGTCATGGTCAATCACATCAAAAACCCGAACATCTGCCTGGTAAACCGGAAGGTCTTTACGTTCTTTAAAGGTAAGGCCATAAAGCTGGTTAGCAGCATAAAACACTCCGTTCTGAAGTACTTTGTCGAGCTCGAAATAAGGCTTGATCTCACTTTCATCCAGATCATATTTAGCCTTTCTCACCTGTTCAGCATAATAATTCCAATCCCACGGCTGAAGTTGAAACCCTTCGTTTTTCTGGTCAATAACCGACTGGATCTCTTTGGCTTCCTGAGCGGCTTTGGCTGTAGCCGCCGGGATGAGCTTGCCTAAAAAGGATTCAACCGCTTCGGGCGTTTTAGCCATCTGATCCTGCAGTTTCCAGGCTGCATAGCTTGAAAAGCCCAGTAACCCGGCCTTTTCAGCCCGGATCTGTGCAATCCTGGCAATAGTGGCGCGGGTATCATTGGCATCTCCTTTTTCAGCCCTGTTCCATGAAGCTTCAAAAAGTTTCTGACGGGTTGAACGTACGGATAAGGACTGCAGATCCGGCTGCTGTGTAGTATTCTGAAGTGAGATCAGCCATTTGCCGGGTGCGTTTGCAGCCTGCGAAGCTGCGTCCAGCCCGCCATCTGAAAGCCCCGCCAGCTCTGCCTTATCGCCGGCAAGCAATCCCCCCGCCTTCGCCGCAGCCAGTAACTGGTTGGTAAATTTAGCGCTGAGGGAAGCCTCCTCTTCATTTAGTTTTTTTAAGTTTATCTTATTTGCATCAGAGAGATTTGCGCCCGCCAGCACAAACTGCTGATAATAATATTCTGCCAGGCGTTTTGATTCAGCATCCAGGTTAAGCTTCGACCGCTCCCTGTAAATAGCTTCGATACGTTTAAAGAGTTCTGAATTAAGGTAGATCGCATCCTGATGAGCGGCAAGCTTTGGCGCCACCTCCTCCTGGATCTTTTGCAGTTCAGGATTGGTATTTGCTCCCGTAAGTACACCAAATACACGGCTTACCCTTAAAAGAAGGCCACCGCTTTTCTCCATTGCAACGAGCGTGTTCTGAAAAGTTGGTTTCGCCGGGTTATCAGCTATTTTCCGGATCTCAGCTAACTGCTGCTTCATTCCTGCTTCCAGGGCCGGATTAAAATCACTGTCCTTTATTTTATCGAAAGGCGGCGCCTGGAAAGGCAGTTTACTTGCTGCAAAAAAAGGACTGGAAGCCGAAAAAGTACTGTCCTGTTTGGCTTCAGTGCTACCGGGACCAGCAAAAGAGGTACTAAATGCTGACATGATTAATAAAAATCCTAAGGGAAGTTGTTTCATTCTTTATTATTATTGTTTTTAATGTCCTGATGAATCATATCAGGACAAGTATCATGGGTTTTGAAAAAAGCCGATGTGCTGTTTCCTTATACAAGGATATGAAAATTTAAACAATTATTGCGTACTACAGATCAGGGTTTTTCACGCAATACTCCCTGTTTTCTTTGCAATACCTCGTATTCCTCATTGATCTCCGCAAACGAAGAAGAGGAAATGTTCCATACCTCCCGGATATAAACTTTTATTTCCCGCCGGCTACAAAATTTATTGATCTTCCTGCCTCAGGACCAGCAGGCAGCTTAACTATAAAATACGTCATATTCTTTGCTGTATCATAATTACCCGGAAACAAACTGCTTTTTCTGTTTCCCTCAAGCCCGATAGTAAGCACACTTTCCTTATGGGCCGGATCAGACACCGTAACATTAAATCCTGCATTTGCCTTACTGATCATTATCACCGCAGGTTTATCGGTACTTACCAAACCTGACAATCCTGACCGGGATGATCCGGCTTTCACAAAAACAAATCCCGCAATACTATTCGAAAGGCTTTCTGCAGCCTGCACCGCTCCGGTGTTTGCAATAAGCCTGATCTGTGCCGCTTTCCGCTCAATAATGGCGGGAGAAGATCGCGGAAATACATAATAAGCATAGCCGGTTCCGGCTGGTTTAACAGAATGATTAAACCAAAGGGTAAAGATCCCCGCCTTTTCTTCCTTTGGCGGCATTCGTTTAAGCACATTATTCCAGTTTCCGCTTTGCGTCCTGTTAGTCAGTTCAAGGGAGGGTTTTTCAGGGAAAAAGTAGCCCCATTCATCATGGATTATCCAGTTAACATCTTTTAAATTATGCGTTCCCGGATTGAGGATACGCTGCTTTCCTCCCTCTTTTACCGCCACTTCCCCATGGAGAAAACTTTGGTTTACCGTGGTATTTACTTCCTTATTCTCATCAGAGTTTATCCCTGCTCCCAGGCATATAGTAGCATCGTCAAAAAAGAACCATGATTTTTGAGCGTTAAGCCCATCTCTTTTATAAGCAAGAGTGGCAATGCCATTCATCCCATCACTTACCCCTCCCACAAAATCGCTGTTTATAAGATAGCCGCTGCAGGGAAGCACCGGAAGCGGGGCTTCGTCATGGAAGACAGTTGTTCCCGGGATCCTTTTCCAATCCCAGAAAGGAAAGATATCAGTGTATTCATTTCCAGACTGGTAAAAATAAGTGGCACCGTCGCCCAGATGATAACCCTGAACATTTTCGCTGTTGCACGATTCGGCTCCGGCAACACGGGAAGAGCTCATTTTCACAGATGTGTAGAAATCCGTCCTGCGGTGAACGGTCATATCGGATTTCCAGAAATGGATGTCTCCGTTAAAATCATCCAGGGCTGTGAGATACTGATCTTTCAGATCAGGGTTCAGCAGGGGCATTTTTCTTATGGTGCCTGCCACATCCCTTGCTTTACCTTTCTGCGAATGCGGAAATAATTGCCTGCCACAGGCACTGATATCCATCTGGTTCTTCCATATTATCCATCGCATACCTTTTAACAGGTAATCTGAGAGGATCGTTGTTTTTTCGGCGCTGAACTGAAAAGGAGTATCTCTGAATATAATACCCCATTTTAATATGTCGGCAGCAAAGGCAGAGCCGTAGTTACCGAACTGCTGCTGCGGCCCGTGCTGATGAAAAGAATTATCCGCCTGTATGCCTTCTGCTTCCGAAACTACAACTTCATCCTTGATGGCTGATGCAGCCTCCTCTATAAGATTGTAGTTTCCCGTCAGCAGGCTCCTGTAAATAACATTCCCTGAAAGCCAGACACGGTTCTGCCCGGTCATCCCGATCTTTGCCCGTTCTAAAATCTTAATCCCCGCTTCCTTTTGTTCGCTGCTGAGCCTGTCTTCCTGCAGAAGCATAATTGGGCCGAGCAGCCGTGGTACGCCGATTTCAGGATACCACCAGTTGGGACAGATAAAATCGTTCTTCAGCCAGAAGTTTATCCCGGCATTTATTTTATTATTCAAATCAGGATTGCTTTTCAGGGCACTCCCGTTTTTATTAAAGGCCACCGCCATATCAAGCAACCTGGATAAATGACCGGCGACGCTCCAGCCGCCGCGCGTTTTGTCTGTATAATCTATATCACTCCAGGATCCGTTTGCGCTCATGCTACCGGCCAATTTTTTTATCCCGGCCTCACTAACAGAGGCCTCCAGAAAGCCGGCAATAACATGTTGCTTTAAAATGGAGAGACGCGGATCATCCGCCGGGAAATTTTGTTTAGCCGAAACGAAGGAAAACTGGGTCAGCGACAGGGAAATGAGCAACGCCAGGAAAAACTTGTACATGATAATCAGTTTAATTCAGAGGTCCTAAAATAAGCGTAATTAAAATGTGACAGAGCTTTTTCTGAACTATTAAACAAAGATGTTACAAAGGCAGATCACTTCCACCCTCCGCCCAATGAGCGGTACAACTCAACAACGGCGCCAAACTGCTGACGTTGTATCGAAGCAAGGTTAAGCTCAGCCTGCAGGACGTTGCTCTGTGCCGTAATCACTTCCAGGTAGTTAGCCATATCACTTTTAAAGAGCAGCCGCGCGTTCCGGCTGGCATTGCGCAAGATATCTACCTGGCTTTCTGCAATTTGCCTCTGCTGTTTAAGCTTTTCCGTTTGGGTCAATGCATTTGATACCTCGCCGACTGCGTTCAATACTGATTGCCTGAACTGTAAGACTGCCTGCTCTCGTTGTATCTTAGCTACTTCGTATTGTGTTTTCAGCGTTCTGCTTCTAAAAACAGGCTGTAAAATAGTCCCGCCTGCAAGCCCGAATAATGAATTGGGAATACTGAACCAGTTACTTGCCCTGAAGCTTTCAAGTCCCCCGGCCGCACTAATAGTTAATGAAGGATACAGGTTGCCCTTTGCTACTCCAACCTGCGCATTCGCGGCCATCAAGGCCATCTCATCGGCACGGATATCGGGCCTGCGGCTTACTATTGACACGGGAAATCCGCTGGGCAGATCAGGCCTGACTGTGAGTTGCTCTAAACGCTCGCTGCGCGATATGGAAGCAGGCAATTGTCCGGTTAATACCTGCAGGGCATTTTCCTGAATGCTGATACTTTGCTCAAGCCCGGGAATCAGTAACGCCGTTGTCTGCCTCTGTGCATCTGCCTGTTGTACGGCCAGCAGGTTTGCTTCTCCTGCATTCTTTAACAATTGAGTTAGCTGCACGGTACTATCATTAAGGCGCAGGTTCTGCTGCGCGATCGTGAGCTGGCCGTCAAGCATCAGCAGGTTATAATAACCCTGCGCAATATCAGAAACCAGTTGCGTCTGTACCGCTTTAGTCGCTTCATAAGTTTGCAGGTATTGCGACAGGGCTGTTTCTTTTTGCCTTCGGATCTTACCCCATACATCAATTTCCCACGACAGGTTAAGGCCGGCATTATAATTTTCTATATGGTTACTGCCCAGCAAGTTGCTTGTACTTAGACCATTCAGGCTGTTATCTGAAGGCCTGCTGTACTGCCCGGTTGCCTGAAGGTCCAGTTGCGGCAACAATAACAACCGGGCCTGTTTAAGCTGCTGCTGCGCGATATCGATCCGTTTGAGAGCAATCTGAAGGTTATAATTATATTTAATCCCCCTGTCAATTAAGCCCAGCAGTGTGGTATCGGCAAAAAACTTTTTCCATTCTATATCGGCAAT
>JAATFW010000286.1 GCA_015654985.1 Sphingobacteriales bacterium
CTGTAACGTTGATGAAAGCAAAGGTTTTGTTTTTCATCAGGCTTCGCCATGCTACTTTAAAATAATTCTTTATCATGAGTGCAACTTTAGTTCTTATTTATCAAATCACTCTGAGCGTAAGCTTTTAACAGGGTTGGCCAGGGCAGCTTTGACTGCATGAATACTAACGGTGAGTAGTGCTACGGTCAATACAATAAGTCCTCCCGAAAGCAAAATCCATCCTGAAATAGAAATATGGTAAGCAAAATCTTCCAGCCATTTGTTCATAATAAACCAGGTAACAGGAGCTCCGATCAGAAAAGCGATTGCCACTAATTTCGCAAAGTCTTTTGATAAAAGCGTTACAATTGCAGCGACACTTGCTCCCAAAACTTTCCGGATTCCTATTTCCTTCGTTCGTTGGTTCATGCTAAGAAGGGCAGAGGCAAAGAGCCCCATGCATGAAATAAAAATTGCCAGGCCCGCACCCGCCGTAAATATTTTGGATAACCGGTCTTCCTTTTTGTACTCGCGGTCTGTGTTCTCATCAAGAAAAGAAGCCTCCGTCATATTTTGCGGATCTATTTCCTTCCAAATTTTCTGAATGTGAGCTATAGAGCCCGGAAGATCTTCCGCTTTAACTTTAATAAAGATATAAGAAACAGGCCAGTCTGCACGACTTACCATGGTAAGTGGCTTTATCTCCTGGTGCAGGTTCTTGAAATTAAAATCTTTTACAACTCCTATGATCTTCATACCTTGCTCTATCCCCATTGGAAGAATTTTGCCTACAGGGTTTTTTTCGCCAAGCTGGGCCGCCATTTTCTCATTAATAAGTACCGCAGCAGTATCGGTGCCGAATTCTCTGGAAAAATCCCGGCCTTCAATCAAAGGGATATCGAGGGTTTTGAGATAATCATAATCCACCCGTGCCAGGTTGGTTTTAAGCTCTCTGTTTTTATAGTCAAAAGTCTGAATTGAAGTAGAAGCAGAACCGTCCCTACCCCTGCCGAAATTCATGTCAGAGGCGGAAATGCTAACTGCATTGGGATAAGCAGCCATTTTAGCCCTCATTTGTATGACAGCGCTTTCAGGATCTATATTACTGCCTATTGGAATACTGATCACCTGGGTCTTGTTAAATCCTAACGGCTTATTACGGATAAAGCTGAGCTGTTTGGTAATAACAAAGGTTGCAGTAATGAGCACTACTGCTATCAGAAACTGGATTACCGTCAGCATGTTTCTAAGACTGTTTTTAGACCCTATGTTCAGTTTACCCTGTAGTATGCGGATCGTATTGAAATTAGCCATTACCCACGAGGGATAGCCTCCGGCCAGGAGTGTAGTGAACAGGAAGATAAGGATAAATATCAATGAGAATTGAGGAGTTAATAAGGCCTGTATTGAAAACTTGTTTCCGGTAAAAGCACTGAATGACTTCAGTCCTGACAGTACAAGAACAAAGCCCATCAGCAGGGAAATGAAGCAGATAACAAGGGCTTCACTCCAGAACTGGACAATAAGCTGACTTTTCAGAACTCCAAATGTTTTTCGCACGCCAATTTCTCTTGCTCTCGTAAAAGAGGCAGCTAAAGAGAGGTTTACAAAATTACTTCCTGCAATAAATAAGATTACAACGCTGAGGAGAATGAGTATCCAGGGGAAAAAGGGATTTACGGTAGGCCCTATATTGCTTATACTGCTGAAGTGGATATCTTTTAGAGGCAATAACTTAAGGTTCATATAATTGCCTCTTTCGTCGGGTTTTGCCCCGTCACGCTTCAGGCTTTTGATGTTTTCGGCAAAATACTTTTTGATAAATGGTGTTGCCGATCTTTCAAATGTTTGCGGACTTACACCATCTTTTAGCTGTAAAAATACGGGATGGTTGTGATTCTGCCAGATGTCCTTATTTGCAGAATACCCTGGAAAATTCTCAAACCGTGAAAGAATATCAAAACTAAAACTCGAATTCTTCGGCTGGTCTTTCATTACTGCCGAAATAATAAAAGGTTTCCATTCGTTATCTGTTCTGATTTCAATCCGCTTTCCTATGACGTCAGCTGTTCCAAACAGATTCTTAGCATATGAATTTGTGATGATTACTCCATCCGGACTTCCAAGCGCACTGCCCGTGTTTCCGCTTAACAATGGAAATGAAAATATTTGAAGGAAAGAAGGATCGGTATAATGAACCGACACATCTAAAAGCTTCTCTCCTGATCTTACTGATCCACCTGATCCTCCAAAACGCGCAATATGTTTTATGCCGGTGATCTCTGCCAGTGCTGCCGGTCCTAAAGGTACAGGCATCGGTGCATCTTTTTCAATGCCGTCATGCGTGTACTGTTCCCGGTAAACCTGGTAAATATTGTCACTGTTTACGTGGAAATTATCAAAAGAAAGGTCAAACATGGCTGTCATAAACAAAACCATTGCCGCCCCGAAAGCAATACTCAAGCCTAATATATGGATCAGTGTAAAGGTCTTTCGCTTCCACATGTTCCGGATCGCGATCAGTAAGTAGCTTTTTATCATGGTGCTTTAATCTTTGGTAATTAGCTCTGGCTTTTGGCCAGACTTTCTAATCATGATTTATGCCTTGTTTTTAATATCTTATCTATTAGATAGTTATAGGGTTGTTTGATCCGTCTGGATGTCCATTGATGAACAGCAGGTGTGCGGAATCGGACATCTGAAACAGTTTAGGTATCTGAAAAGTTTGCTGCTGCGAAATGTCGGGAGTGAATGGGAATCAGGATGCATAGCTATTAGTAATTTGCATGATGACTATTGCTGACAGCTATGCACCCTTGAATTGCCGACTACTTGTTTTTCAGGTACTCGTCAAAATAATCCGTTATTTTCTGCATCAGGTGCACGCGGTCCCTGCCTCTGACGTTATGTTCATAACCAGGATATACAAAATAATCAACCTGTACGTTGTTGTCTACACATTCTTTAAGGAACTTTACAGAATGCTGCCAGACAACGGTACTGTCGATGGTTCCATGGATCAGCAGTAATTTGCCTTGAAGGTTCTTTACTTTAGTAAGAAGATTGGCATCTTCGTAACCCTGCGGGTTATCCTGCGGCGTATCCATATAGCGCTCGGTGTACATCACCTCGTACATTTTCCAATCCATCACAGGGCCACCGGCCACCGCACATTTAAATATTCCCGGATAACGGAGCATCAGGGAAGTGGTCATGAAACCGCCATAACTCCATCCATGCACGCCCATTCTGGCGGTGTCAATAAAAGACAGGGATTTCAGGTAATCAACCCCTTTCAGTTGGTCTTCCATTTCGATGGTACCCAGCCTTCTGAAAGTAACCTGTTCAAACTTTTGTCCCCTGTTACTACTTCCACGTCCGTCCATTGTAAAGATTACATAACCGTGCTGTGCCATGTATTCGTACCACAAATTTCCGCTGGCAGGGAATCCATTGGCGATTATTTGTACGCCTGGCCCATTATACAGGTAAACAATTACCGGATATTTCTTCTGAGGGTCAAAATTAACCGGGTAAATCAACTTACCATAGAGGGGTGTTCCATCCTCTGCTTTTATAATTACATTTTCTGTTTTCGGCCGCTGATACGAAGCCAGTGGGTCTTTTGCACTGAGCAGGTTTTGTTTCCATTTTTTATCTGTCTGTACTACGTCAATTACGCGGGGCATCGTTCCATTAGACCACCGGTCGATAATAAAGTCGCCGCTGCTGCTAATGCCGGCGCTGTGTGTGCCCGGCGCAGAATCGAGACGGTTCATTTTTCCGTTTTCCCAGTTAACCGAATAAATATGCCTGTCTAAAGGTGATTCTTTTGTGCTGACAATATAGAACAGTTTTTTCCTGTCGGATTTTCCGGCTATCTCTGTAACCTCCCACGGCCCTTTTGTAACCTGGTTAAGCAGTTTTCCTTCTGTATTATAACGGTAGAGGTGCATGTACCCATCCCGTTCGCTCCACCAGATAAACTGATCGTTCCTGCCCGGAATGAAAGCCAGCGAATGCTGCGGATGTACGTATTTGGGGTCGGTCTCCTCAAACAGGGTTTTTACAAAGGCCCCTGTCTTTGCATTATATTGGTTAAGCCACAGATGATTCTGATCCCTGTTTAAAATTGCTATATAGATAAACTGCTCATCCGGACTCCATGTAACGCAGGTAAGATAATGGTCGGCAGGAGTACCCGTTTCAAGAAATACTGTTTTTTCTGTAGCGGGATTATAGACTCCGAGAGTAACCTCATGAGAGGTGCGTCCTGCAAACGGGTATTTTGCATAATGTACTTTGGCGGGGGTAACATTCCAGTTAATGATCGGGTAATCTTCCACCATTCGCTGATCCATGCGGTAAAATGCGAGGTAAGTGCCTTTTGGAGAAAAGAAAATTCCGCCGTCAATCCCAAACTCATCACGGTGAACTGAGCTTCCGTTTAATATTCCTCCATCTTTATCATTGGTGATAGTATGGGTTTTTCCAGAAGCATCTGTCAGAAAGAGGTTGTTAGCTATTGTATAGGCGAATTGTTTGGTCTTCTTTTCTATCGTGATATGATCTGCTTCATCCGGGAGTACCCTCCACTCTTTAGTATTCCAGCTATTTTGTACGCGGGACGAAAGGAAGTAACTGTTTTCAACTGAAAAAAACAGTTCCTTATCGTTAAGCCACTCCATAGAGGGAAGGGCTTTTTGCTGTTGGTCTTTATTCAGGTTTTTGTTTAATTCATTCAGCCTGAGTAAGGTATCTGTAAGCAGTTGCGGTATCCTTTTCCGGATGAGGGCTTCTCCATAGGAAGTTTTAACAACCTGAGAGAGGGCATCTTCGCCTGGAATCCAGCTAAGCTGTTTAAGATCTTCACGGGCCAGGCTTGTAGTCATTCCAAGCGTGGCTTCTTCCATAGTAAATTGTTTTTGTTGCGCAAAAGTGAATGTACAAAAGCTGAGGCAAAATAAAAGCAAAAAAAATCTGATCATTAGATATAAAAATAAATTACAGTAGCACAGCCGGAGCTGCGCAACAAAGATAATGATCCTGGGGCCAGCTATCCTATGGGATTTTTATTGGTTTGTAATGGTTAGATATTTACAGGCCAGTTTTTCTGATAAGTTTCATAACTCCGGATTTAGTAATTGTGCTTTCATCAGATTTGTTGAGGATATCAATCAAAAAAATTTCAAAGGAATCATCGGTCTCTTCTACCAGACAGGTAATTACCCGGAAGGAACCACTCTTTCCTTTCCCTTTACTTTCATCGGCAAGGCGTACTTTATAGATTCTGGAACCATAAGGAACCCCCCCATTCTGGGATTTTCAATCAGGTCTTTTTCTAATTGAAGAAGGTTCTGGGTAAGGGTATGGAATTTTTTTATAAGCGGTTTCACACGATTTAAGAAATGGGGCGTCGGTGTAACACGGTTAGTCACCTAAAGCTTCTTTTAAAGATAAATGAGGTGATTTTCCTTCACGTATCAGCTTCACTTGATCTAGTGACTCTTCTATGCCATTTAATAAGACTTCCTTTTGATTATCGGTTTCAGAGATATGAATAATTTCACCTCCAGGTTCCTTAATAAGCCTGGCTAACTTGTTTTTTACTTTGCCGGGGACATTAACAGTGAATGTAGTCATGTTATTATTCCTTTTATAAAAAGAGTAAGAACTCCAAAAGATCTTTGCAGTTCTTAAGTATACAAATTTTTTTTAATTTTTTAATATTGACAAGTTTTCATTGTCAGATATTCTTTTACTAATGTTTCAAGGCTTAGGAAAACTTGCAGTTAATTAATGGGTGTTTTACTTCAGGTGCTTTGTTGATTCAGAAGGAAGACATTCTTTAGTTATGATATCATTCCGTCCTCAGGCTCTTCACCGGATTTGTTGTTGCCGCTTTTACAGCCTGAAATCCGATAGTAAGAGCCGCAATGACTGCCGATATCAGGAATGTCAGGATGAAGAACAGCGGGCTAAGCACGATGCGGTGGGCGAACGTTTCAAGCCATAGGCTCATTGCCCAGTAAGCCAGGGGGGTTGCCAGGGCAAAAGCCAGTAACAGAAGCCAGGCAAATTCTTTTGAAAAAAGCGTTACGATCCCGTTTACCGAAGCTCCAAGTACTTTCCGGATGCCGATCTCTTTTTGCCTTTGAGCCGCCAGGAAGGCAACAAGGCCATAAAGACCCATACAGCCGATAAATATGGCAAGCATGGAAAAAATCTTAAAAGCCTGATACATGATGTCTTCCATAATATAGAAAGCCTTATTCTTTATATATTCATCCATGTTATAAGCTTTAAAAAAGTAGTCGGGAAAAACCTGTTCCCAGTTGTTTTTCACCAGGGCAAGTGTGCTATGAAGATCGTTACCCCGGGTTTTAATTCCGGCCATACCCACCCAGTTAGTTCCGTAAAATAACAGGCAGGGTTTAATTTCATCCCTTAAGGAAACGTTAAAGAAATCTGCCGTAACGCCAATAATGGTAGCATACTCATCTTTATTTACGGCAATTTCCTGTCCGATGGCTTCCTCAGCGTTTTTAAAACCCAGTACCTTTGTTGCTTTCAGGTTAAGCACAGCGTTATATCGTTTACTCTCGTTCAGATCGGTTTTATCCGATTTGCGCAGATTCCTTCCTGCCAGCAGCTTTATTGAAAAAGCAGGAAGGAAATAAGGATCTGCAAATTTTCGTTCACAGATTAACTTCTCACTTTCAGGCCATGACTTCCGGCGGATGTCGCTAAAACCATTGGAAGCCGAAGCTGGAGGGCCCGAACAAAAGGTGAGCTCTTCTATCTGAGGAGAACTGCTCAGCCTGCTGCGTAACAGATCAAGCTTTCGCGGATCGTTTTCCGGTATATCTACTACCAGGATACCCTCGCGGCGGTAACCGGGATCATGGTTAAAGAAATAGCGCATCTGCGAGGCCACTACAATAGTCCCCAGAATCAACAGCTGCGAAAAGGTAAACTGGGTAACTACCAGTACTTTTCTTAAGGAAAAACTGCCGGAAAAACTGGTATTTTTATCATGGATTTTTTGTTTTAGGGCTTCTATCGGCCTGAAGCCTGATAATATCCATGCCGGATAAAACCC
>JAATFW010000352.1 GCA_015654985.1 Sphingobacteriales bacterium
AAAAATCTATTGTATGTTACTGATTTGGATTTTTAACTATTTTAGGATTATTACTCCTGATGTCATCTCCGATAAATGAGTAATAATTCCCTAAGCGAAATCTGTCAGCTCCGGTAATACGACTCAGTTTCACAATTTTATAAATCCACTTATTATTGTTGGCTCCATTGGGATCATAGATTCGGTAAGGCCATAAACTAAAAGGCTGCGTACTTCTCTGTGTGGCTTTGCCAATATTGCTAACTACGTCAGAGGCCGACATTGTATTGCCGTCAAAAACTATATGTGCTATTCTCCACCGTTTTAAATCAAAAAAGTAATGCCCTTCAAAAGCCAATTCAACACGGCGTTCATGAACAATTCTGTCGAAAGTGATATCTGAAGACGAAAGAGGAGTTGTTAGCCCTGCCCTGGCCCGAACCTGATTCATATAACCTGCTGCTACATCAGATTGTCCAAGCTCAAAAGCGGCTTCTGCAGCATTTAGCAAAACTTCAGCATATCGATAGCGCACATTCCATACCTCGCTCATCACCCCACGTTGCCCGGAGCCAACTACAGGATCCAGATATTTCCTGATATAAAACCCTGACTGTGCAGTAAATTCATAACCATCAATGGGCCCGTCAAAACCCACAACCTGCCGCGGTGTTGTTGTTCCTGGTAAAGTTTTCTGCTGGCCGCGGTCATCTCCGCTAAAGACGGTGCCATCGGCTAACTGATAACCAGCCCATATATCAACAGCTCTTCCTTTAAAAGACGTACCAGGTAAAATAACAGTTCCTCCCAGACGGGCATCTCTGTTTGCAAATATATCGGTCTGGCTATTGTAATAAGCCTCAGTGGCGAGCGGGGCAAAAGTATTGTCCAACTTTTCAAATTGCTCTACAAAGTTTAATGAGGGATTAATACGGCCCCCCTCTTCTTCTTCTGCTCCGTAACGCGGTTGATTAGAAACAGTAAACCCTTCTACCTTACCACTTTTCAACTTATAATCTTCCACGAAAATAACTTCAGGATTGTTGCTTTTATCATAGAACAGACTTGAAAAGTTTTCTGACAGATCCGGCTTTTTCTGATATAAAGCGTAAGCACCAGCACTGCCACTTATAATCTCCTGTGCTGCCTTCAATGCCGTTTGATAATACCCCTGGGCCATGCTTGCCGGAATGCCAACTTCTCCTCCAGGCAACGATACCTGAGGCGTATTTACTCCATATTTAGCAATAGAAGCAGCATAAAGAGCTGCACGCGATTCCATTGCTAATGCAGTAGCTTTGGCTGCCCGTGATTTTTCATCAACATTGGCAGGAAGCTGAGATTTAATAGCTTCTGCTTCACTGATAACAAAATCATATATTTCTGATTCTTTAGCTCTTGCATGTTGCAGATAAGTTGGATCACCGCTAAAATCATATTGCATTGATTCTAATATTAACGGAACTCCACCCATTCTTTTTACCATCTCAAAATAATAGGAAGCTCTTAAGAACCTTGCCTCAGCCAGGAACCGGGCTTTATTATCGTCACTGAGGGTCGTAGCAGCAGTACATCTTTCTATAAAGAGATTCAGATCTCTGATATAACCATAATCCCACGTACTCCAGGCCCCATAATCCCAACTATTATTCTGTGACAAACCATAGCTCCCCGCCTCAGAAACATATTCTTCATTAAAACCTACCATTGATGACCAGTTCTCTACAGTAGAAAAATCATAATACCGGTCATAAAGATCGCCGATAACTGATAAAACCTGTGCAGGATCTTTCCATACCTCGTCATTCGTTAGGACGTCAGTAGGCTTCTTGTCTAAAAAATCGTCCTGTTTGCATGCCCAGTTAAAGCCGAGCATGAAAAATATGATCATTAAAAATTTAGTTTTCATTGCTTAATTAGTTTTACAGAGAAAGATTCACCCCAATATTGATTATTTTATTCTGTGGATACTCTAATCCATTATCATCCTGACTCTCAGCATCGATACCATACTTTCTTAAATTATCAATTGAAAACAGGTTATACCCATTAAGATAAAAGCGGGCCCGTTGTATATTAACCTTGTTTAGCCACGTCTTCGGAAGTGAGTAGCCGATTTCCATAGTTCTGGCACGCAAATATTTTACATTATGAATCCAGAAAGTCGAGTTCTTATTATAATTACTATGACCTCCATCATTATATCTAAGTGCAGGATATTTCCCCGGGATCCAGGCACTGCTTAAATCAAAAGGATCAGCCCGATGCCATCTGTCAGTTAATGTACTCAATAAAGCTCCTTCATTTTGGAAAGCCCATCTCTGTTCCCAGTTCTGATTCCACGAAAACATAGCGCCCCCTGAAAAATCTGCCACGAAATCAAGGTTCTTCCAGGTTAATCCCAAACTTAACCCTAAATTAATGGCAGGTTTATCGGTACCATATCCTATAGGTCTTTGATCTAAATCGTCTATTTTATTGTCGCCATTCTCATCTTTATAGATCAGATCCCCGGGAAGTAACGTCCTGTTTCCCTGCCCATCGATATTAACCTTATAATTATTGATCTCTTCCTGTGATTGAAACTGGCCTGTTACTTCATATCCCCAAAAGATATCCGAATACCTGGTCTCTGAGGAACTACGATACTGATCCCATGAATTATTCCAAACTGGTTTGTAACCATGAAGGAATTTCTTCCTTGCGTATGAAACATTTCCACCAATCGTATAACCAAAATCTCCCGCTTTGCCATTATAATTCAAAGCACCCTCTCCTCCAAATACGGCATCGCTATTAACATTTTCGTCAGGCAGGGCATAGCCCAGTTCGCTGGGAACTAAAAGATCATATTTGCGCCCCCTTAATCCTGTCCGCTTTCTATAAAAATAATCCAGGGAGCCATTAAGTTTGGTGCCAAATAACGAGAAGTCAGCTCCTATATCTGTGATTCTGCTTTTAAACCAGGTAATGTTAGTAATAGGTTGTCCTTTGTCCCTGGACGTTACCACTGTACTCCCATCCAGTATTTCTTTTCCCACATTATAGGTATAGCCTTCCAAATAGTCGAACGGCCCGATACCGATATCATCATCCCCAACAAGTCCATAAGAAGCACGGAGTTTTAAATCACTTAATACACGCTGGTTTCCCAGTAAATTTTTCATGAAGTTTTCATCAGTAATTCTCCAGCCTATTGAACCGGAAGGGAAATACCCAACTCTGTTGTCAGGAGAGAATTTCCAGGAGGCATCTCTTCTGGCCGATAATTCCAGATAATATTTATTGGCATAATTATAATTGAACCTTCCTATATAACCTATTCTTGCCTCCTCACTTGAACTGTCGTTATAAGTATCCATATTAGCAAAATAGATCAGAGGTAATACGTTGGTACTCGGCACTGCATGCACCCACGACTCAATCGTGTTATTGTTTGTCCATTCACCCACCAGAATTGCGCCTATATTATGCTTGCCAAAGGAATTATTATAACTTAGCTGAGTCTGATAAGTATTTGACATTACTTTTTTTGTATCACGTTCTCTCCACGGATTGGTGCTACCACCTGTCACCTCATAAGTATCTGTTTCAGGATAATAAGTATAAGCATTATAAGTATATTCATGCCCGTTCATTACCCGATCAGCAATATAATAGGAATACTTGCCACTTAATGTTAAACCCTTAATCCCAGGGATCAGGTATTCCCCGGTGAAGTTAGTTTGCAACACTCTCCAGTCATCCTGAACATATCCGGACAGTGTTGTATTTAGCAAACCCCAGTTCGTTTCATTATGCTTAATATCATTTAAATAAGCCGGATTGTCATTCGCATAAGGACGTTCAAAAGGCCTGTTACGTAAAATAGCAAATCGGGGCTGCCAGTAATCATCAGCGTCGGGTACACCTGGATTTGCTCTTGATTCAATACGTCCGTTTATCTGAACTCCAACCTTTAAACGCTCGGTAATTTTGGCGTCCACATTGCTCTGAATATTACTTCTGCCAAATTTAAACTCTCTTCCCAATACCGAATTTTGATCTAACCGGGTAGCAGAGAGATAATAATTTATCTTGTCTGATCCACCTGTAGCGCTAACATTAATAGAGGTTTGAGGAGAATTTCCTTTTACAATAAAATCATACCAGTCAAAAGTCTGATAGCCATATTCTGTTCCCTGCTTATACTTTTCAAGTTCCTCTTGTGTTATTGCGGTGGTTCCTGATTGATTCATTTGTGCATCAGCCTTCGCAAGCATCCACTGATAAGAATCATTAACTGTTTTGGGAAACCTTGTCCAGTTCTGCCAACCAGCATAAGCGTCTACATTGATGGTATTGCGCGTTCCTGTTTTCCCCCTTTTTGTAGTCACTACTACCACTCCGTTAGCAGCCCGTACTCCATAAATAGATGCAGAAGCATCTTTCAATATCGAAATACTTTCAATATCGGTTGGAGATATATTGTTAAACTGCCCGGCGTCCTGCTGAATTCCATCAATAACATACAGAGGGTTCCCCATATTTCTTATGGAAATATTAGCACTTGATCCGGGACGGCCATCTGGCATACGAAAAGCAACACCGGCAAGTTTACCTGCTAAACCCGAACTTACAGTAGAACCTCCATGTACCCTGCCTATATCCTTACTGGTTACCTGAGAAATAGAGGCGGTAACGTCCTCTTTCTTTTGACTCCCATAACCTGTAACAACTACTTCTTCAAGGGCAGACGCAGCAGAAGCCAACTGGACATTAATAGTAGTGCGGTTATTAACAGGCTCTTCCTTTGTGTTAAAACCCACATACGTAAAAACAAGCGTACCGGTAGTTGCTGTTAGGTTAATAGCATACCGGCCATTTGCATCAGTACTGGCGCCAACACTGCTCCCCTTTAATTTTACGCTTACACCGATAAGAGCCTCCCCTTTTTCATCGGTAACTTTACCGCTAACTTTTGTTTGTGCATTTAATTGATTCCCAGTCAAAAGGAACAGTGAAAAGACAAACCAAATCCCTGTGAGGGATTTCCATCCGGGAAGAAATTTACCCAAATGATCTTGTAGATTATTTTTCATGTGAAAAAATTAAAATCGGTTAATTAATAAAAGGCGTTTATAATTGATCTTAAACCGGACTCTACTTTTAAAAAAGAATGCGCTGCAAATCTTCATTCATAAATTACATAAGCATGGCTCCGGGAATTCTATCGTAATATTATATTTATACAGATTAGTTAATTTATACAGATTAGTTAATTAGATTCTGATTTATGAAGTCTATAAAGAAGATTGAAATTTTAACCCTCGATTTATCAGAAAGTGGTTCTTTTACCGGGGACACATAAGAGATCCCTGATAGTTCTTACAGAAAAATGCTGACGCTTATTACGTAACGGCCGCGGGATAAGAGTACTGCGATTCGCAAGAGATGAGAGGCCCTGACGAAATTAAACGTCTCATCCCCTTCTGCCCGGAATCCCGGCTCGCTAATTCAAAAATAAGAGAAGGAAGATTCGCTTTTTTGCAAATACCGCATTTTACAGCCATTATTTTCTGAAAAGCAAAAACAGCAGAAGCTAACGGAACGTCCGCAAAAGCAGATGGACCAGATCGTTCCTGATGATTAAAACACTGGCTATCTGTAGCCGTATTCTTCAGGATTACACAGGCATTTAAAAACTTAATGAGTAAGTCCGCCGCCGGAAAAAATCCCTTGTTTTCTATATTAGTATATAGGTGTGTGTGTGTGTGTGTGTGTGTGTGTGTGTGTGTGTGTGTGTGTGTGTGTGTGTGTGTGTGTGGCAAATACCATGCCAATGAATCACAAAGGCATTGATAAAAAAAGAAATAATTCATACAAAATAGATTAGTAATTATTTTCCTTATAATTGATTTCAATCAAATGACTTAGTAGTTTCATCTTTTACAGAGAATCTAATTGGTTATATTAAAAATAGCTCTATCTGATTGACATTTAACTTCACAGCAAATGAAAACATTTTAACTTGGTCTATTATATTCAATCCGTCTCATAATTTACTTATTTTGTCTCATTTTGAAACCCATAACTTGCTTGCGACAATTGATGTGTTTGTTTATATATTTTATTGGGATAGAATATATCGATGTCCAGCGCCAGGGCCTGCTGCCCAGGTGGCTCCATCAATAATGGTAAAGGCTTTGCCAGTTAACATAACGACAAAAGAACCTGAAAAAAGCTCATTTACATTTTCGTCAGATCTGGCATCTGTTAAAGGAAAGCGCATGACAGATTTTATAATCTTAACGGAAACATCATTAACAATGAGAAAAGAGCAGGCATATCGATATTTGCGTATGGACATTAGCCGAACAAAAAAATTGATTTTTTATTCGGGAAAAGCTAATTTAGCAAAACGTTTACTACGCAGTGCCGCCTTCCCGGCCATTTTTACCCCAACAGTTATTTAAAATGTCATATCCAGTCCGGCACGGTCTCCACCCGGTTCATACCTGCTGCGTACCTGCTTCGCTATGAATCTTTAGTGTAAATGTAGTAAGTCCATGGCGAGTCCACGTTTATGTAGCTTAATGTGGACTTACTATGGACCTACCGGGCATTCTGCCTGCATTCATGGCGAAGCACGTACGAAGCAGGTGAGACTCTGGTAGCTCCTGGGCTAAGAACGGTTAAATGTTTTATGAAAAATGAATGGATGTAGGGGAAAGACTATGAGGTGAATACTGTTTTTTGGGGAAAGCCGGAAGACTGTATCCGGTTTGCTATAAGCAAAAATACAGAATATTTTATTACTTCTTATTTCATTTATATTTTTTAGCCAGATATATTTTACCCTGCTTTCCTTTATCGCTCTGTGAGGGAAATCTAAGATTTAAAATAAATAATATAGTGAATAGCTGCGTAAGCACTCATAAACACCTTTAAAAATAGATAAAACAGTGAATAAACTTGTTTTATATGCAGCTTATGTGAACTTGCATATAAAAACAAGTTTGTCTAAGTTTCTCCTATAAATAATTCAAAAATTCAAAGGCCAACCCAGGCATTATTTTTATCCGTCTGTGTGCAGCTTAAAAAACTTCATGTACATTTGCTCAAACTAGTATCATGTTAACCGATTTTTCAACCCACAACAGATGAACACCCTCATTAAAAGATTTTCTGTTTTTGCATTTATCGCTGTTCTATGCTTTATATCCGCGATAGCAGAAGCGAAAGTAACACTTCCCGTTTTTTTTAGCAGTAATATGGTATTGCAGCAAAAAGACAACGTGCCGCTTTGGGGTACAGCAAATGCTGATAAAGAAGTAAAGATCAGTACCTCATGGAATACAAAAAGTTATACTGCAAGATCAGACAATAACGGAAAGTGGAAGATCAGTGTTTCTACACCATCCTATGGCGGTCCATATTCCATAACGTTTGATGATGGTGAAGTGCTTACCTTAAGCAATATCCTTATAGGCGAAGTATGGATTTGTTCAGGACAGTCTAATATGGAAATGCCTCTTGAGGGATGGGGTAAAATTATGAATTATAAGCAGGAGATCGCTGCTGCCAATTATCCTGAAATCCATTTATTACAGGTTCAGAAAAACACCAGTACTACTCCCCTTTTAGACATAAAAGCAGATGGGAACGGATGGCAGGAATGCTCTCCCAATACAATTGCCGGATTTTCTTCTGTAGCCTATTTCTTCGCCAGAAATCTCTATGAAAGCAAACATATTCCGATAGGGGTTATCCATACTTCATGGGGTGGTACAATTGCTGAAGCATGGACCAGCGGGCCCTCTTTAAAGAAAATGCCCGAGTTTGCTGCTACCGTTGAGCGAATGGAAAATGATAAGGACTATGAAAAAAATCAGGAGGCAAACTATCAGAAAGGAATTCAATCATGGAACCAGGCCCTGGCTGTTAAGGACCCCGGCTTCAAGGCAGGAAAAGCAATGTGGGCAGAGCCTGGATTGGATGCCGCTTCCTGGAAAACGATGAACCTTCCTACGGTTTGGGAAAAAGCAGGGCTGGCAGACTTTGACGGCCTGGTATGGTTTCGGAAAAAGGTGACAATCCCATCGGGCTGGGAAGGGAAAGCTCTTACTTTAAGCCTCGGGCCTGTGGATGATAATGATGTAACCTATTTTAATGGGGTTGAAATTGGCAAAACAGAGGGATGGGACAGGCCAAGGACATACATTGTTCCGGCCGGTCTTGTAAAAAAAGGTGATAACTACATCGCCGTAAGAGTATTTGACGGAAGCGGAGGGGGCGGAATTTATGGTGAACCGGAAAGCCTTTTCCTTAAAGATCCTGCGGGTGAAAAGATCAGTCTCGCCGGGAACTGGAATTACAGGGTAGCTCTCAAGATCGGCGAAATACCTCCTTTACCGGTACTGGCATCTTCCGGTCCCAACAGACCAACGGTACTTTATAATGCGATGATCAATCCATTAATCCCTTATGCTATAAAAGGCGCTATCTGGTATCAGGGAGAAAGCAATGCCGACCGCGCGTATCAGTATCGCGAATTATTTCCTTTAATGATCAGCGACTGGCGTAAAAACTGGAACAGGGGAAACTTTCCTTTCTATTTTGTACAGCTTGCTAATTACATGAAACCTGATGAAAATCCCTCAGAATCTGCATGGGCTGAATTAAGAGAAGCTCAAACGATGACTCTTTCCTTACCCAATACCGGAATTGCCGTAGCTATTGATATCGGAGAAGAAAAAGACATCCATCCAAAGAACAAGCAGGAAGTTGGACGCCGCCTGGCATTAATAGCATTAGCGAATGTGTATGGAGAAGCTGTAGCATGGTCAGGCCCTCTTTATAAATCTTCTAAAACTGAAGGGGATAAAATCCGCCTCTCTTTTACACATACAGACAAAGGGCTGATCGCAAAGGGGGGAAATGAGGTAAAAGGTTTTGCCATCGCCGGTGCTGACCGTAAATTTTATTGGGCACAGGCTGTCATTGACGGGAATGAAGTGGTAGTATCGAGCCCGCAGGTTACAAACCCGGTAGCTGTAAGATATGCATGGGGAAATAATCCGGCATGTAATCTTTATAACGGCGCTGAATTACCTGCTTCACCTTTCCGCACTGATAAATGGGAAGGTATAACAGCCGGTAAAAAGTAAAACAGCGAACATATATAGAATGTAAGGTACCTTGAAACAGTTTCTGCAACACTGTTTCGGGGACCCCTAGTTTCATCCTAACCATCAAAACTGTAAAACACATTGTCAACTCAATGATCATCAGCTATAAAAAGGTGTTATATTTTTAAATTAATTTGTTAAAATCGCTGGAAACCTACAACCTACAAACTGTACAACACATTTCCAACTCTATGATTATCAGCTATAAAAGTGTGTTGTATTTATAAATCAATTTTTGTTAAATCGCTGGAAACCTTCAAACTGTAAAACACATTCTCAACTCAATGATTATCAGCTATAAAAAATGTGTTGTATTTATAAATCAATTTTTGTTAAATCGCTGGAAGCTT
>JAATFW010000028.1 GCA_015654985.1 Sphingobacteriales bacterium
CCAAATATTGAGGTACCACGGAGGATCAAAACCTTATCTTCTGCCTGACTTCCGGCCTGCATCAGCGGACGTTTATCTTCGATGCCGCCAAAAAGCGCGGCGAGATCGGATGATACTTTCCACTGCGGGGGTACGATGAGCTTAGTGCCGCCAAAAACCTGCGTAACATCTATGACGACAGTTCCCTGAATGTCGGCCTGTGAAAGATTAATTTCAGCGCCGCCCATGATGGTGACAATATCGCCTCCGCGGAAGTGCTTTGAGACTACATTTTTCTTAATGCCGCCAAAAACGGAAACAGTGTCCAGATAGTCTTCTCTTGACGGGTTGCCATAATTCTGTCCGAAAAAGCGGGTATCTTTTTCTTTGGCAAAACTGCCTGGGTCTGCTGCTGATCCGGTAGTTTCAAAAGGTCCTGCAGGATCAGTAAAGGCTGTTTTACTTTCATCTCCGGGAACTTCAACCCGTTTATCCCAGGTAAACCGGTCTTTGTATCTGAACCGTTCGACCTTCCTTCTGCCAAGGATAAGGTAAATACCAAGGCCGATTATCAGAACAGGGAAAACAAAATCGTGAAGTTCGACTCCGGGGATAACCTGCCCGGCAAGAAAAACGGTGCCGAGAAAGATCAGTACGAATGCTCCGGGATTACGGAAATTATTGCGTAAACCTGAGAAAATGCCTAAAATGATCAGTATCATTGGCCAGCTTGTAAGCCAGTCGGGAATGAACCCTCCCAGGGACCTGATCAATAGTATTACGCCTAAAACAAGAAAGATAAGTCCGGCCCATTTCTTACCTGACCCGGGTTTTTTATTATAGTGTGTGTTAGCGGATTCCATATCTTATTCTTTGCATCAAAGATATGTGAGTTGAAGCGGGTTGGCAATAGTTTTTAGGCCGGGGATGTAAGAAAGTCGGCGAACGGATGGAAAAGGGCGGTGAAAAAGTGTGACGGGCACTTTTTAGATTAAGATGCCGGAGGAGAAGCTGAAGCAGAGGAATGTGCTGCCCGTTTATAAATGGCTGATCCCCTCATAAATAACCAAAATCACCGAAAGGTCTTTAAGGGAGATACGGAGGTGACTCAGGGCATGAGTGATCTGGTTTTCTACAGTCCGTTTAGAGATTCCGAGCTTTTCTGCAATTTCATCATTAGAAAGTTGCTGAACCCTGCTCATTAGAAAGATCTCCTTACATCGTTTAGGAAGGTCAGACAGACTATGCTTTACTTTTTCTTCCAGATCCCGGGATGCCATCTTGCTGTATCCTTTATTTTCTTCGGCGACCAATGAGAAATCATCCAGGTTTTCTTTATAATCAACACGGTTTGCATTCCTGAGGCTGAGGCTTTTGTATACCCTATACCGGGCGGCAGTTGTAAAATAAGCGATAAATGAGTTTACCACCAGGGTCTTACGGTTGGTCCATAATGTAATAAAAATATCATGGACAATCTGATGGCATGTCTCCCTGTCTCTTATATAAGAATAGGCATTACTGTAAATCCGCGGAGAATAACGGTAAAACAACGCTGCGAAAGCCTGTTCGTCATCATTTTTAACAGCTATCCATAATTCCTGATCAGAAACCATTCATGCACCCTTTGTAATCACCCACAAACTTATACAAATTTCCCGTCATATAAGTTTCCGAAAAAACGGCGCCTTAAGTTCAAAACGCCCGGATACCCTCTCCAGATTTTTTTTATCAGATAAAAATAAAAAAGTATGTGTGTATCTGCAGGATTTGGGTACTATACAGTTAACCACGTAAACAATGACTAAAGAAGAATACATTTTGTTATATGAAAAGTGTGCGTCAGGAAATGGTTCTGATCAGGAAAAAACACTCCTTGAAGAATATAAGGATGCATTCTCTTTAGAAGACACCACATGGAATGAAGAATTGCTGGGAAACCGGCAGGAAGTTACTGCTGAAATATATAAAACATTATCTGAAAATCTTTTTACCAAGAACAAAGTCAGAACGTTCAGCTTTTACAGATTCGCCGCAGCAGCAGCAATTGTGTTTGGCGTCCTTTTTTCCGGTTTGTATTATTTTTATTTCAGAAACCCTGAAAGCGGGATACTAACGGCAAAAGAGAAACATTCCAGAAAAAATATACTTCCAGGAAAGAATGCTGCTATTCTTACCCTTGCAGACGGCTCTGTGATTGCCCTGTCGGATACTGTGAACGGGGTTATTTCACGACAGGGTTCAGCAATGATCACTAAAACCAGGGATGGAAAGCTTATTTACGATTTATCAGGTGCCTCGTCACGATCATTTTCGGGAACGGCAATCCCTTATAATACATTAAGCACTCCCCGGGGAAGCGAATATCAGCTGGTGCTACCGGACGGCACTAAGGTATGGCTCAATGCACAGACTTCTCTTAAATTTCCGGCTGTTTTCGCAGCAAAGGAGCGTAGGGTTGAACTTTCCGGAGAAGCCTATTTTGAGGTTGCAAAAAAGGCAAACAGGCCTTTTAAAGTGCTTGCCGGCGGAACCGAAGTGGAGGTTTTGGGCACACATTTTAATGTAAACGCCTACAGTAATCATACAGAAGTAAGCACTACCCTGCTGGAGGGTTCTGTAAGGCTTAGCAAAAACGGTCATCAGGCATTGTTAAAAGCGGGGCAGGAAGGAATTTCCACTTCCGGATCATTCCGGGTTCAGAAAGCGGATACCGAAAACGCTGTGGCGTGGAAAAACGGATACCTCATGTTTCAGGATGAAAACATACGCACCATTATGGAGAAGGCCAGCCGATGGTATGATATTGAAGTTGAATACCGGGGTAACCTGGAAGACAAAGAGTTTTGGGGAAAGGTTCCCCGCTATCAAAATATTTCAGAGCTGTTAAAAAATATGGAATTAACAGGGACTGTTCATTTCAAAACCGAGGGAAGGAGGATTATTGTAATGCCCTAACTAAACGCCATCCAGATAATAAAACAAATAAATTTACCTGAAAAATGATGCACCCGGTGTTCTCACCACCGGAGGCAGATGACAGGTAAAAAACTGATAGGAATAAACCAAATTAAATAACCAGTCATTCAAATGTATAAATATTATACTGCAATTCCGTACAGGAAATTGCGCACACCGTTTAAAATCATACTGATCGTGAAGCTCATTCTTGTTCTATTGATTCCTTCTCTGGTTTATGCGTCGTCGGGAGGATATGCCCAGAGTGTGACTCTAAACAAACAGAACGTCTCCATAAAAGAAATATTAAATGATATCAGGGAACAAACAGGCTATAGTTTTATCCTGAGCTCGCAATTGTTGAAACAGGCAAAACCTGTTAATATAGCTGTAAAAAACACGTCACTCGCAGAAGCGCTGGATCAGTGCTTTTCTGGCCAGACACTCAGTTATATTATCAATAATAAAACGATCATTGTCAGTCAGAAAAAAATCACTGAAAATGAAAGGGCTGTACCCCGGGATATCACAATTACAGGTAAAATAACCGATGAAAAAGGGCTCCCTCTTCCCGGTGTGAACGTTACAATAAAAGGGAAAACCACCGGAACCACTTCAGACGCCAACGGCAGTTACAGGATTACTGTTACCGATGCTAATGCCATACTGGTTTTTTCCTTTATCGGGATGGAAAGCCAGGAAGTACCTGCAAGCAAAGGGAATAATATAGACATTGTGCTGAAAGAAAAGAACATGGGACTTCAGGAAGTAGTCGTGGTGGGTTATGGTACCCAAGCCAGAAAAGACATCACCGGCGCCGTTTCCTCCATCAGGGAAAAGGATATCCATGAGCGGCCTATTAACAACATGACCCAGGCATTGCAGGGAAAATCAGCAGGAGTATATGTAACGGGAAGCAGCAATGAGCCCGGGGCAGGAACTACGGTCTACATCCGTGGCAAACGTTCTATCGATACTCCTAATGAGCCTCTGTATGTAATAGACGGCATTCCTATTAACGGTGGTTTTAATGATTTAAATCCGGACGATATCGTATCGATGGACATATTGAAGGACGCTTCCGCCACGGCAATTTACGGATCGAGAGGAGCAAACGGAGTGGTTATTGTGACCACACGAAGGGGAAAAGCCGGGGCAACTACGGTTACTTACAATGCATATGCGGCGCTGTCTGCTGTAAACAGATATATCGATGTAATGAACGGGCCTGAATTTGCCGAGTATAAAAGAGAATCGAGAAGGGCGGCAGGAAAATACGATGATACAGATCCGGAAGCCGACAGCAAACTTTTTGAAGCGGCAGAGCTGGCTTCTATTGCCGACGGGACCTCAACCGACTGGCAGAAACTGATGCTGACTACCGGTGTAAGACAGAATCATGAACTGAACATCAACGGGGGAGCTGAAAAGACACGGTATTCTATATCCTTTGGGTTTATGGATGATAAAGGCTATATCCCCACACAGCGCTATACCCGTTATACCAGCAGGATTAACCTCGATCAGGAGATCGGAACCAGGTTTAAAGCAGGATTATCCACCCTTGGTATGTACAGTAAAGATAAGGTAGCCAACCCCTACTACAATACATTGACCATCAATCCGCTTGCAAAGCCTTATGATGAAAACGGGAACCTTGTATTCACTCCTACTAACGATGTATTGATGGCAAATCCACTGGCAGACCTTGTTGACGGAGCTTTTGTCAACAATAATAAAAGGCTCAGGCTGTTCAGCAGCATTTACGGAGAAGCTAAAATTGCGGAAGGGCTGACTTTCAGAATGAATTTTGGTCCCGATCTGATTGAAAACAGGGGCGGCACGTTTAACGGTTCTAATTCTACAGCCAGAAACCTGGCCCAGTCTACCGCTACAACGAGTGAAAACTTCACCTTTATGTATACCTGGGAGAATATCCTGAACTATAAAAAAACCTTTGCCGGGAAACACCGCATAGACTTAACGGGATTGTACAGTATTTCAAGCAGGACTTATGAATCAACTTCAGCCAATGTGCAGGGTTTGCCGCTCGAATCTTTCGAATATTATAACATAGGCGCTGCAACGACCATTAACGGAGTTGGAAGCAATTACCAGGACTGGGCTATTCTTTCTTATATGGGCAGGGCAAATTACGCTTACGATAATAAATACCTTGTTACCTTTACAGCCAGGGCCGACGGGTCTTCGCGATTTGGGACAAACAATAAATGGGGATTTTTCCCTTCGGCCGCATTGGGCTGGAATATCGCCAGCGAGGATTTCCTGGTCGACAAACAATATATTAACAACTTAAAACTTCGCCTGAGTTATGGAAAAACAGGCAATACGGGTATAAATCCTTACCAAACTCAGGGTTCGCTTTCGCGTACCTCGTACGATTTCGGAGGCTCTGAAGCATATGGGTACCGACCTTCATCCATAAGGAATAATGATCTCCGCTGGGAATCTACCGCTTCTGCCAATCTGGGTATCGATTTTGGCTTCTTCAATAACCGGATCTCCGGGTCTGTAGAGGTTTACCGTTCAAAAACAACCGACCTGCTGCTGAACAAAGTATTGCCGGCCTCAGGTGGATTTGATCAGGTACTACAGAATATAGGCGCCACAAAAAACCGGGGACTTGAAATTGCGTTGTCTGCAGTTAATATACGTCCTAAAAGTACCGATGGATTTACCTGGAGTACAGACCTTAATATAGCAACCAGCAAAGAAAAGATAACAGAGCTGTCGCAGGGAAAAGTGAATGACGTTGGAAACAAACGCTTTATCGGCGAACCCATAAAGGTATTTTATGATTATAAAAAAATTGGGATCTGGCAGCTTGGAGAAGAAGCAGAAGCGGCTAAATATTCATCCGCAGTAGGCCAGGTAAAAGTACAGGATATTAACGGCAATGGAAAGATCGATCCGGATGACCGGATAATCCTGGGTTCTGAGCTTCCTGATTTCACGGGCGGAATTACCAACCGGTTCACTTATAAACGGTTCAGCTTCTCGGCGCTTATTCTTGCAAATTCAGGGAATATGTTCCAGAGCTCTGTTTATCAGAATAACACTTTTACGCTGGCAGGAAGATATAACAATCTGAATGTTAATTACTGGACTAAGGAAAATCCTACCAATGATTTTCCACAGCCAAACAATGCCAATACGACACCTTTGTTTAAGGACTTATTAACTTATTTCGACGGGTCATTTGTAAGGATCAAGAACCTGTATATAGGCTACGATTTTGCATCAGCAATAACAAAAAAGCTTGCTATGAAAACGTTAAGGATATATGGCAGTGTACAGGATCCCTTTACATTCGCACCCTATATCCGCAAGTACCATGGAACCGATCCTGAAATTCCGGGAAGGCCTTCGCTTGTAACCTACACCTTCGGACTTAATGCTTCTTTTTAATTTAATCAGCCATGATCAAAAAAATTTATATAGCAATCATATTATCAACCGGACTGTGTATCACTGCTTGCCAGAAAGAGCTCAATGAAGACAGCCGGTCTGAGGTTACAGATAATTATATCAGTACGCCCGCCGGTTTTCAGGATGCGGTAGAAGCTGGTTACAGTTATTTACGTTCATTTTATGGAACGGAACTGGGGGGAAACCTGAGTCTCCAGGGAACGGATGAGTTTACATCAGGCTCTGACGCTGATAAGGATTACAATACTTACAGTTCTAACCTAAACCCCACAAAAGGGAACATCAATACCGTATGGACCAGTTTTTATCAGGCTATTAATACCTGCAATGCAGCGATTAACAGGGCGCCCGATATAACAGGGATAGATGCCACGCTGAAGAACACCCGCGTTGCCGAGGCCCGCTTCCTGCGTGCTGAATTTTATTTCATGCTGGTCCAGATGTTCGGCCCGGTGTCTCTTTCGCTAACAGAAACTCAGGGAGTGGTAACCACCGCATCGAGAGCTCCGGTTGCCGATGTTTACAATGTGATTATAGACGATCTTAATTTCGCGGTTCAGAATTTACCGGTTACTTCTGCTGATTTTGGAAGGGCCATCAAACCGGCTGCCGAACATTTACTGGCCAAAGTATACCTTACCCGGGCAGGAGGCGCAGCAGCACAGTCCGGCGACTATGCGAAAGCGGCAGAACTGGCAAAAACGGTTATCGAAAAGTATAGCTTCAGACTTTTAGATGATTTTGCTTCGGTATTTACTTCGGGAAATGAAAAAAATAATGAAGTGATCTTTTCTGTACAATACAGCACTAACGTACTGACCAACGGAGACGGTAACCAATCTCACCTGTTTTTCGTTTTCAGTTATGATCAGTTACCCGGGATGCAACGCGACCTGGCCAATGGCCGTGGGTATAAGCGTTTTAAGCCTACTACTTTTAATCTGACCACGCTCTACGATCATCAGTTAGACGGGCGCTGGGATAAATCCTTCAAACGGGTGTACTATTGCAACAAACCAGGCACGGTTACTGTAAACGGGCACAGTGTTAAAATGGCATCAGGAGATACAGCGGTTTATTTCCCTGACAATGACCTGACGGATGCACAGATTGCCTTAAAAAGCTATAGTGTTTATCCTCCCAGGAAGGTTACGGATGCTATTTATCCTACCCTCACTAAATTTCTGGATCCCCTGCGCACAGATGCTGCGGCTACACAGGGTACACGCGACTACATTTTATTTCGTCTGGGCGAAACCTACCTTATCGCGGCAGAAGCTCTTTTAATGAGCGGGCATCCTGACGAGGCTTTGCCCTATATCAATGCGGTGAGAAGAAGAGCTGCAAAAACCGGAAGTACCGCCGATCAGACACTGGCTAATAAGGCAGCCATGGAGATCACCGCGGCTCAGCTGAATATCGATCTTATACTCGACGAAAGATCCCGCGAATTAAACGGAGAGAACATGAGATGGTTCGACCTGGTACGGACCGGAAAACTGGTTGAACGGGTTAAAAAATACAATTCCATCAGTGCAGCCAATATTAAGGACTATCACGCCCTTCGTCCGATCCCTCAAACTCAAATAGACCGCACAGATGGAGGAAATACTGCATTCCCACAAAACAGCGGATATTAAACAGGCTGATCAAGCTTCTATTTATTCCTTCTATATAAAATCAGTAATCCGGAATCCTGTATCCCGGTTACTGATTTACTAAAAGAGTACTATGAAAAAATACTGTTTGTTTCTACTCCTCATTCTGGCGGGGAAAACGTCATTCTGCGGCCGGAAAACCGGCTTTAAGATCACAGACCAAACAAGGATCTATGTACATCCCCTGTTACTGGCTGATGCGGCCGTAAAGGAAGCGCTCCATGACCTGGGGGATGCCATATTGCAAAAAACAGCTAAAAGTCCGGCAGTATCGGCTTATCTCCGTTCGGCAGCGCTTCAGCAAAATGATATTCTGATTGATACTGCCGGATGGACCGGCATTGATAAAAAAGAGGCATTCCTTCTAAATAAGCAGGAGGTGAATAACAGGATGTTCCTGATGGTAAAAGCGGGCAGCATGAGGGCGGTATGTTATGCCATATATTACATTACAGAACAGGTAAAGCTGGGCAACAGTCCGGTCTTTAAGGGCAAAAGCCTTTATAAAAAACCTGATTTTAAATTCAGGATGATCACGCAGCCGTTTGAAGCTGCGGGCTTCAGTGAGGTAGCATCATTAGCAAAACCAATTATCCGCGACCGGGAATTCGATCCCATGAGGCCTTTCGACGGAGCGGGGTATGCTCCCGAGGATGAAGCAAGGAATATTTTACGGTCGGGTATGAACACTTTTTACATCGGAAGTTATACTTTCGCCAGCACTTATTCAGCACTTTCCGACACGATCCTGCCAAAAAACAGTGAGGGAAGAAAATGGGTGGAGCAACGGCGGCAGAAATTCAGGGAATTGATTGCTGCAGCGGAAAAATACCACCTGGATGTTTGCGTGAACAGCGATGTGTTTGCATATCCTAAAACACTTGCCCACAAAGACCGCTGGAAAGCCTTGAGTGCTTCATTAAATGAAATACTGACGGACTTTCCTCAGATAGATGCAGTGATTGGGCGCTTTGGCGAAAACTACTCCTATTTCAACCCCTATTTTACGGGAAAAGGGCCTGAATCGGAAGATGAGCTGGCTGCCGTGATCGACACCATCCATGCCATTGCCGTTAAAAAATACGGAAAGATCTTTATTCCCAGGACCTGGGGTCTCGGAAACGAATCATGGCATGCAGCCCCTCAGTTATACCAGCAAATAACAGGCAAGGTAAAGGCGGATACAGGGATCATCTTTTCCGTAAAAAACACACAAACTGACTTCTGGCGCTATAACCGTTTTAATCCCACCCTGGGCACCGGCACAAAAAAACAGGCCATTGAATACCTCTGCCAGGATGGATATCATTTTAAATCATCTATTCCCAATTACGAGGTGATCCGCATGGCAAGGGGCAGTAAAGAGATAGACCACAAACCGGCAGGGATGAAAGCTGCCCGGGATATGGGTATAGACTATACCTGGGGATGGCTTTCTGCAGATGGCTGGTGCGGTCCGCATATTGCCCGTGAAGAATGGCTGCAGGCCAACATCTATGGATATACCCATCTGATGTGGGATGCAGATCAGGACCCGGAAATGCTGGGCAGAAAATGGGCGTCTTTAGCTTTTAATGTTCCGCTAAAATCGAAAGCTGCGGCTGCTATTGCCGGTATTC
>JAATFW010000246.1 GCA_015654985.1 Sphingobacteriales bacterium
AAAAAGTACTACAGCTTCCGAGGCGTTCAGTCTTTTAGCAGCATAGCTCCATTTTACAGGATGAAGGATCTGTGCTTTTAAGGCTGCCGTTGCTATTATCAACAGTAAAGTGATTGTTAATTTTTTCATTTAGTTAATTATTGATGTTGTGTTTTATGATAAATGGATCAACAAAATTGCTTCGCTAAGTTTATTTTTTATGGCAATGGAGCTATCAGGAGCACCGATAGTCTTAGCCGGCGTTTTATCTTATTGGATGACCGGTTTTGATAATCTGCAAATGGGATAATATTCAGTAAAACAAATATCTTTAGAAATATATCCTTCCTTCACAGGCTCATCTTTTACCAGATCTGTACTTAAATATTTCTTATTACTGTCGGAAAGTAAGGTGACTACAACCGCATCCGGCCCCATCTGATCTTTTAATTTAATGGCCCCGATCACATTTGCACCCGACGATATCCCCACTGCCAATCCTAATTCACTGGCTAATTTCTGGGCCATGATTATGGCATCGCCGTCATTAGCCTGAATCACCTGATCCAGTTCGTCCAATCTCACAATAGAAGGAATAAATTCATCAGAAATGCCCTGGATACGATGGCTGCCCGTTTTATAACCAGTGGTCAGGGTTGGAGATTCTGCAGGCTCCAGCGGATGGATCTTAATCTCCGGATTCCGCGATTTTAAATATTTACCTGTTCCCATCACCGTACCTCCGGTACCTACACCGGCAACAAAAGCATCAGGCTTTAATCCCTTACTTGCCAGTTGCTCCCATATTTCAGGACCGGTTGTCATTTCATGTGCCTGCCCATTGTATATATTTTCGAACTGCCGTGGTAAAAAATACTTATCAGAAGTGTTGACCATTTGTTCAGCCAGTGCAATACTCCCTCTAAAGCCACCCTCCGCTTTACTAACCAGATGAACTTTTGCACCCAGACTTTTGATAATATCCTGTCTTTCCCTGCTGAGCCAGTCGGGCATCATGATAATGACTTCGTGTCCAAGTGCTTTGCCGATTGCAGAGAATGCAATTCCTGTATTTCCGGAAGTTGCTTCTACAATAGTATCCCCGGGTTTGATCATTCCGTTTTTATATGCCTGATACATGATGTACAAGGCCATCCTGTCTTTAACACTTCCCGTTAAATTGTAATGCTCGGGCTTCACAAAAATATTGCCGGGTTTACCCCGAAACACATACTTTAATTCCAGCATGGGTGTATTACCTACCAGGTGCCATAGGTTTTTAAATTTTTCTTTAAGACCGGCGTTCAGGTATGATGCTTGTTTTACTTCCACTATTTTATTAAATTGAATAAGTAAAACTCCATATTACCATTTAAAATAACAACCACTTCTAAAATAACCGTAAATTTTATGGAAAAACCCGTTATAATTACGATATTTTACAATATATCAATACCTTTGAAATGAACTTTGCTATTTTTTTCATTTGAATAAATCAGATTACATGGCTAGCAGCGAATTAGACTCTACCGATATTCAAATATTAAAGCTTTTACAGGCTGATGCTTCGTTAACTAATAAAGAAATTTCATTTAAGATCCATAAATCGGTGGCTACTATTCATGAGAGGATCAGAAGATTGAAGGATACAGGCTGCATTCAGCGTTTTGTTGCAATATTGGATCGTAAAAAAATAAACAAAAGTTTAATTGCATTCAGCCATGTTCTGCTAAATGATCATACGGCAGAGACGCTGGATACTTTTGAAAGGGAAGTTGCCAAATTTGATGAGGTTATGGAATGTTTTCAAATGACGGGAACTTTTGACTTCATTCTTCGCATCGCTACCTCCGACATGGAAGAATATCACACCTTTTATCGAAACAAATTGGCTAAACTACCCAATATAACAACAGTTCAGAGCTTCTTTGTGCTGTCGGAAACAAAAAGTGTTACTGCATATCCTTTATAAATTAATGAATAGTTCCTTATCCGGACAAAGCGCCAACTCTCTGTTCTTCAAAGATCCTCCGGTATGTCAGTGGATTTGACAATGTTTATCTTCATTTGTTAGCATACGCGTCAACAGGGATGATTTTGCCGCCCGCATCATATTTTAATTCAGTAACTTTCACATTCCTCAGATACGTTTTACCGTTTGAAAGCTGGGTATCATGATAAAAAAGGAGCCATATCCCTTTAAATTCTACGATTGAATGATGGCTGGTCCAGCCCACAACCGGCTTTAGTATTACTCCCTGGTAAATGAACGGGCCATAAGGGTTTTCCCCTATGGCATAACAGATCTGATGAGTATCCCCGGTTGAGTAAGAAAAATAATATTTGCCATTATACTTATGCACCCATGAAGCTTCAAAAAAACGTTTATCGTGGTCACCGCCTTTTAACACTTTCCTGTTTTCATCAAGTATCACTATATCTTTGGGCTCTTCGGCGAATTTCAGCATATCATTGCTCATTTTTGCCACTTTAGGAGTAAGAGCAGGCTCGTCGTCCTTATTCCGGTCGGTTTTTGAGCCGTCGGCATTAAATTTACCGTTTTCCCATTTCTGAAGCTGCCCTCCCCATATTCCACCAAAATACATATAAGAAATTCCATCGGTGTCTGTAAACACTGCCGGGTCAATGCTGAAGCTTCCTTTTACAGGTTCGGACTGGGCTTTGAAAGGGCCTTCAGGCGTTTTACTGGTTGCCACTCCTATGCGGAAAATATCCTGTTTATCCTTCAGGGGAAAATATAAATAATATGTTCCGTTTTTATATGCCGCATCCGGGGCCCATAATTGTCTTCCGGCCCAGGGAATATCTTTAACATCCAGAGCGATACCATGATCGGTCACTTTTCCGCCCAGGCTGTCCATTGAAAAAACATGATAATCTTTCATGGCAAAATGATCGCCGTTATCATTCTCAGGGATACCTGTATTAATGTCATGCGATGGATAGATGTATATTTTATCATTAAAAACATGTGCTGAGGGATCAGCGGTATAGATCCCAGGGATCAGCGGTTGCGAAATAGCTCCTGCAAAGGGATCTGCCTCTTCATCATTTTTTACTGATCCCCCGTTTGACAAAGCGTTGTCTGTTCTTTGTCCGCACGCGGTTAAAGCCATCAGGATTGCGGAGAAAAGCAGCATAGACGAGGATTTTCCTTTCATATCAATGATTATTTAGCCGCCGCATCCTTGATGATGCGGCAATAGTGGAGTTATAAATAATAAACACGGGATGACCAGCCCCCGGCGGGTACAGCCTGTTACTTACTCATTATCGTTATGATTGCGGTGGATCCAGTCGGCTACATTCACTAAAGGAGCGATCCAAATCGCGCGCTCATGCTGTTTAAGATAATGCAGCAACTTACTGTGCTCATTAAGATCTACATTGAGGTCATGGCCTCCTCCCACACCATGAAATAAAAAAACAAGCAGTGCATGCGATTGCCGGGCTTTTTTTACCAGGCCGATCATATATTCTGCAGACTGGCCATTGATCATATAACATTGAATATTATCCGGATTAACCTGATCAATTGTCTGCAACCCCGGGTCTACGCCCCTGGCACCGGCGAACTCGCTCCTTAGCTGATCATAAAAATAGTCATTACCAATTTTAAGATCACCGCATGGATAGGCAAACGTTCGCCTTTCTTTACCATCAATAGCCTTTAATAATGTATTCGTGAGCCGGATCTCTTCTATTGCACGGCTCACGCTATACGTACTCAGATCGTGTTCTGCCGTTACAAAGCTCCTGCCGGGCAGGGAACCGTTGCACGGATGGAACAGTGTATGATTACCAAGCTCGTGCCCGTTCGCCGCAACCTTCCGCCATTCATCGAGGCGTTTGCTAACCACCGGCGAGGCGCCGATCAGATAAAACGTCCCTTTCAGTTGGAGCGAGTCAAGGGCCGGAACAACATTATCCAGGTAGGCATCAATGGCATCATCATAAGAAAGTACTACAGCACATTCCCGTTTATTCCACACGCTGCCGTTCTGCCCATGAACATGAAAACAGGATATTAATAATAAGATAACCAAAAATGCTTTTCCTTTAAACTGTCTGAACATTATAAAGATCATTTTAATTGCAACGCTTCCTGGAACGATGTATAAGCCGGCTTTTTACCGAAGTTCTCATCCCATAGCAACGGATAATCTACCGTATGATACGGGAGCCTGTTTCTCAGCCAGCTATCCCCGTCGGTTAATCCCCAGATTGTGATTCCGTACCGCCTTGCTTCAGGAACGATGCGGATATACGATTCTACGACATGTTTGTATTTGGCAGCCTGCTGTTCCAGCAGAACAGGGGTCAGCACGAAATTTTTGGTAGCCGGATCGGTTGCACTCCCGGTATTTACGCTGACATCCAATTCGGATATTTTAACCAGCAGACCTAATCCGGCCATTTTTATGAGTGCATTATCAATATTGGCGGTAGAAATATTATAATTCATATGAAATTGTAATCCTACACCATCTATCGGCACCCCAAGGCCTTTGAGCCGGGTTATTAGGGCTACCAGCGAATCCAGCTTAACTCCGCCAAGTTCATGATTATAGTCATTGAGAAATAACTTTGCTGAAGGATCTGCGTCGTGAGCATATTTAAAGGCTTTAATGTACAAACTGTCGCCCAGATACCTGCCCCAGTAAAATATGTCTCCGGCACTTTCGCCGGTTCGTAAAACACCGTTATCATCTAAAGGCTCGTTGATCACATCCCAGGCTTTAACCTTACCTTTGTAACGGCCAACCATGGCAGTGATCCAGCTCTTCAGAGTGGTGTCTACACGCGTTTTAAGCTCAGCAGCCGAGGGCGGGGCGCCAACAGGGTTTGTCAGCGTTACACTTACTTTATCAATATAGTAGGTATTTGCTACCTTACCAACATCAAAGAAGATGCGGGTCTCTGCGGCAGTGGCAGGAAAATCCCACTCAAATTTTTGCCATCCGGTGGTTATTGCAAAGTTCGGGGAATATTGCGAAGTACCTCCGCCTGTGGAGATTCTGAACTGACCGCCGGCCGCACCCGCTCTGGCCCAGAAGGTCACCCTGTATGAAGTGCCCGATACGGTAGTAAAATTATCACTGGGGATCTGCGGGGTCCATTCATCTCCGTTTACTGTGATCGTCGCCTTTAACGACCTGGCCCCTTCATACACTTCTGCACCTCCTGTACCAGCCGTTACCGTATTGGTACCTGATAGATTCCAGACCTGCCAGTTATTGAAATTATTACCACTTCCACTTTCGAAACCTCCGTTCAGAAGGATGTCGGGGTTTTGCCCGGGTACAGAACCTGGCCTGGCAATCAGCGCTCTCAGGTAATTCCCGTTCACATTCTGATGCCATACGAGCGTATGTCCGTAGACGCCAAGGCCTGCTGATTCTGCAAAACTTACAAGGTTATCCGCTTTGGTAAAGTCATAACTGCCGTCGTTGCGGACCACAGAAAAATGCTTCATCTCGTTGCCGGGAGTTATATTGTCAAATTCAGCTTTAACGGTCGCCGTGTACGTCGAATTCTTCATAATTGAATCATAGTCTGCCCCTATACCAATTTCAAAAGAGGCTGCATCCCTCAAACTGAGTGAGGCATCAGCATCTATTTTTGCAAAGGTATAATCCTCCTTTTTACAGGAAGAAGCCATTAATACCGCACCCAAACCTGAGAATAGCAATGCGTTTATAAACTGTTTCATATAAAATCTGATTAGTTTGAGTTTAATAAGCAAATCTGACGTTATCTATATTAATTTCCATTTCCGCGTCGGCATAGCCCTGAAAGAAGAACTTCACTTTCTTTATCGTGGCGGGGTTAGGAATAAGCGTGCCGCCCCCATAATTGGAGTGCATATCGGCTAATCTGATACTGATCGTATTCCACCCATTGCCATCAATATTGACATTCTGAGCATAATTTTCCGTTCCCTCAGAGATCACCACCTGCAAAACGGTAGCCGTTTTTCCGTTATTGTTAGCCTCGAATTTTAAATAAGTGTCTGAGGCCGGAGAAGTAAGCCCGAAATTGGCGGTACCGCCGGTAATGTCGTAGGTTTCAAATCCTGCATACCCGCTGCTTGAAGTCGTTTTAGGAATAGCCTTCAAATAATTACCCGAAAACGGCGCGGGAACGGAATTCACAATATTCCTTGAAGCCAAATCGCCCCCCATATACCAGGAATCTCCGTTAGGAATCAGACCGGCCCCGTCAAAATCAGCAATAAGGATCGCCCTTTCTCCTACACTAAGAACCGAACCGCTTACAGAAGAGCCGCCACCGGTTGTAATGGTAATTAAGCCCGATGTTGCTCCCTCAGGTATTTTAATTTTGATGCTGTTTGCTGAAGCTGAATCGACGACCCGGGCAGCCACGTTTCCTATCATCACAGACAGGATACGCTGGAGGGAAGTACCCGTTATAGTCACCGTATCTCCCACCGGTCCGCTCGCCGGGCTAAATCCGGAAATGACCGGGAAAGGTTGTTTCACGATGAAATCTACCTGGGCCGATTGCCCCGACCGGTTCGTCAAAGTTACTTTCTGCGCGCCGAAGCCGGCATTATCGGGCACTTCAGTGAAGATTGCGGACGACGTATTAAATACCGGACTGAAAGACGCGGCGACATCGCCAAACCGGATCGAAACGATGTCCTGCAACTCGTTCCCTTTTATGGTTATAAATGCACCGGGCAGCGCTTCTCCCGGATCAATGCTGAGATTACCGGGCGTAACGATCCCGTCGTCTTTCTTGCAACCGCTGATAATTGTAACAACTGTTAAAATATATACCGGAATAAAAAGTAGTTTTTTCATGCTGTTATCGTTTACGTTAGTATAGAGGAACCGGAGGCTGAGCTAATTTTGGGTTATTATCGAGATCTGACTGAGGTATCGGGAAAAGCAACATGGAAGCAGTCACATTGATCTTATTCGAAACGATACTTCCTTCGCCGCACCATGACTCATATAACCCCCGCTCAGTGTTGCTAAGTTTAGCGAGCGCTTTTGCCTGAGGCAGGCGAAGAATGTCAAACCAATACTGGCCTTCAAAAGCAAATTCCAGTCTTCTTTCCCTCAGAATATCGTCTATCGTAAGACTGCTGAGCGGTACCGATTCCAGGCCTGCCCTTGCCCGTACTCTCTTAAACTGGGCCAATGCCTGCGGATCTGTTGTAGAGACGTTATCTCCTAATATGGCTTCCGCATAAGTTAACAATACATCCGGATAGCGGATCATATAGGTATTGATCCCGGTCGACATGGAATAGACCCCTCCTGTAGAGGCGTTATCATTATAGTTCCCAACCACATATTTCTTTACATTAGAGCCGGTCCTTGATTTACAGCCGGGATAGGTATATCCGCCTCTTTCCTGTAGAAGTTCGGGATAAAAATCATCAGGACGCATATAAGTTGGCTGTCTTCGCAGGTCGCCGGCGATAGAATCGCGCATCAGATCAATTGAAGGTTTAAAACTGCCCCAGCCATCTGTTCCGCCGGTGAGCTCCTGGCCATAAGGAGCAACGTAAGCCTGGGTCACATTACCCGTACCGTACGCCCCTTCCGCGTTACTGGCTACCCATTGAAGTGCCCATACCGACTCCTTATTGTTATTGTTCCTGGTGAAAAAAAGATCGGCATAGCCCCCCGACAACTTACCATTAACCAGTGTAGGTTCCAGCAATCCGTAACCATAGGTCCCTTCGTTTGCAATCACTTCCCAGGCTTTGGCGGCAGCATTGTTATAATCTTTTTGCGTTAGATATACCTTTGCAAGAAGAGCTTTAGCCGCTCCTGCAGAAACCCGTCCCGGCGTAGCCCCCCGGTTGGGAAGCAAGGTCTCCGCAGCTTTCAGGTCCTCGATGATAAACCGGTATACATCGCTCACTATATGCCGGGGGGTGAGGTAATTTTTTGTAATATCAACGGTATCTGGGATAACAGGAACCGGCCCGTACAGCCGTACAAGGTAGAAGTAAGCGGCTGCACGCATAAAGCGCGATTCGCCAATAGCCGTATTCACCGTAAGTTCGTTCATGGACGATTGATTGGCATTTACGTTTTTTATGATCTGGTTTGCCTGGCCTACAACAGAATATAAAGACGCCCATCCCTTTTGAAGGTATTCATTGGCCTGTGTTACGTTCATATTCTGAAATTGTATCATCGCAGCATTGGCGTCGCCGGTAGAATTTCCGGAGTATACATCTCCGATACTCATACTGTATGTACAGTTGAAATCAAACCAGGGAGCCCCGTATAAGGCTGCTGTTACCGCCTGTACCTGTTCAGGAGATTTGAAATAATTATCCACAGTATACTGGCCCCGGGGAATCCCGTCGTAGAAAGAATCTTTGCATGAATATATCCCTGTTACTATTACGGCAAGCAGGCAGGCAAATGCTTTAAAATATTTTTTCATCGTTCTTATTTTAATCATTACTATTACAAACCGAGGTTAATCCCAAACGTATAGGTGCGGGCAACAGGATAACGGCCGAGATCAACACCATTCAGGAATATATTTCCGTTCAGCGCTCCGACTTCCGGATCATAACCGGAATAGTTGGTAAACGTATAGGCGTTCTGCACAGACAGGTAAATCCTCATATTACTTACGACCTTTAACCTTTTGGCCAGCGCCTGGGAAAAGTTATATCCCAGGGTAATGTTTTGAATGCGCAGGTAGGAGCCATCTTCAATAAACCGGTCTGAAATTCCCGCGTTTTGATTCGGATCGCCGTTAGCATAACGCGGCATATCGGTATCTGTATTCTCGGGAGTCCATCTCGTGAGAACACTTGCCATCTGGTTCCCCGACGTACTTGTCATTTCCTCTCCCCAAACCCTGGTGAAATTGTAGATATCGTTACCATACGACCCGTTCAGAAACACCTTAAGGTCAAAGTTTTTGTAACTGAAATTATTGGTAAAACCGAAGGTAAAATCAGGATTTGGATCGCCGATAAATGTCCGGTCGTTCCCGTCGATCATCCCATCGTTATTAAGGTCTTTAAATATAATATCGCCAAGGTAGGTACCTGTCTTTGCGTCGATAGCGTTTCCGCTCCGCCGTGCCAGCGTATTCAGCTGATCAGCGTTCTGGTAAAGCCCGGCGACCTGATACCCGTAAAACTGTCCGACCGGCGCCCCAACAATGGTTTTTGTTATCGGAGGATTACCGTTAACCGATAATGTTTGTGTAATATCGGCCGTCTGACTGTTCAGTTCGAGCACCTCGTTCCTGAAATGTGAGATCACCAGCGAACTGTTCCATCCAAATGCCTTATTGCCGGCGGTACGATAATTTAAGCTAAGGTCTATGCCCTTGTTCCGCATTTTACCAGCGTTAACATAAGGAGCCGCGATCCCAAGCGTTCCGCTGTTTGGCACCCCCGTTCCGGCCGTAGCAGGATATGTTGCCCGAAATAAGAATTTATCAGAGATCTTGTTATATACATCGAGGGAAAGATCAAATCTGCTTAGCAGCCCTACATCCAATCCAACGTTCCACTGCCGCTGATGCTCCCAGGTCAGATCCGGATTAGGATAATTGCTGACGTACTGACCGAGGCCCGTTCCAAATGCAGAAGAATTAACGAAGATGGGGCTCAGGGCAGTTCCCCAGGCATACTGAGGGGCATTTTGATTGCCGATTTCTCCATAGCCGCCCCTGAGCTTCAAAGAACTGATATTCTTAGAGGCAGATTTCATGAAGCCTTCATTGGCGATGTCCCATGATGCCGACACAGAAGGAAAGTAGCCCACCTGGTGCCCGGGAGCAAAGTTCGACGACCGGTCTCTTCTCAGGGT
>JAATFW010000108.1 GCA_015654985.1 Sphingobacteriales bacterium
CGGAGGCGGAGCCCGCTGAAGGGACTGCGCGGTTTGAGCCAGGAGGGTGATAGCAGCCACTAGATCCTGATTGGTCTGCGACTGGGGGTTAACACCAGCAGATGCCTGAGTGGCCTGAGTTCCGGAGGTCTGAGCACCTCTCGGAGGTCCGGAATGCCTGGGCTTGTCTGGATGTTCCAACCTGAGGGGCCGGGTTCGGATGAGCTCCAGCGTGGGTAGCCCGGGCCTGGGAGGCTGAGCCTTGAGCCGGAGAGTAGAAGCCCATGGCGGACTGGTCGAAGGGATTGGTAGGAGAGGTGATGGGGAAGACAGGTTGGATGATTGCCGGTGAAGGCAGACGAGTACCGCCTGGAGACGGCGGAGTGGTGCTGACTGCAGGGAGTTTGCCCCGACGGGTTGGAGTGTCCGCCGGGTCATAACCTGCAGCCTTGGAGATGTGTTCAGTGAATCCTTGGAAAGAGGACATGATGGATAACCACCCTTTTTCCTTGTCGAAAACATTTTTGTAAGCCTGAGCCCGGGCGCTGTACTTCGCCGCATCTTCTTTATTCCCCAGCTTCGCTGCCATCTGCGACAGACACCAATCCGAATAACTGTATTCAAGCGTATTAGAGATGCTTAAACCACCCGGTGAAAATCCTGCTGCTCCATTTCCGAATTTTTCCCCTGTATTCACTGAAAGATCGTAGGCCTTCCCGGCATCAAAGTTTCCTATGCCTTTCATCAATGCGTCGGCAATTACCGATACAGCCGGACTCCCGATCATACAACCGCTGTACGCATTTAAAAACTCCCACCTTTCCAGGTAATCTTTCTTCTTCTCTTCTGCGAGGTCAATGAGAGAATGAATAAGGTCGTTTGTTACTGAAGGATTAATGATTGTCTGCAGCGGCATCTGACTTCTGAAAACGTCCCATCCGCTAAAAATCGTCCTCCTGGTATAAGCGGTCGATTGATGAGCTTTCCCGTCTCCACCGGGATATCTTCCATCAACATCCTCAAATGTCCGTGGGTCGATCATGCTATGGTACATGGCCGTGTAGAAAACAGTTCTCTCTTCAGGCGTTCCGCCTGCCACCTGTATTTTCGACAAGGCAACGTTCCACAAACCGCTGGCCTGCTGATGTACTTTATCAAAATTCCAATCAGGCAGCTCTTTCTGCAGATTCGTTCTCGCACCATCTATACTTACAAAAGATATTCCTGCTTTCATCAATACCTGTTCATTTTCGGTGGTAGCAAATCCTGTAAAAAAGCCGAGATGCTTCCCTTGTTTTTCTTTTACTCCTTTGAGCACCTTTGCTTTTGCAATTACTGCCTGATATTTTTCGCTTTCGATATCCTCCAGCTTGCGGCTCCATGAATCGGGGATCTCAGCGCTCCAAACGCCATAGTCTGTTAGCGGCTTACTGAAAACGGCATAAAAGTAAACGGTATAGTCTGCCTGTCCGGCACCATTTCCCCATCCGCCGCCTTCCGGCGTACACTTCATCCATCCTTCAATGGTATTTTTGTTTACAACTTTAATATCCTGAAGCACTGACGTGCCCCCCACTCTCCGGGCAAGATCAATCTGGATCCGCGACTGTCTGTTCTGCGGAAAAGTAAAACGGAGCATCCCGCTGTGAGGCATTGCTGTCATTTCTGCAAGGATATTATAATCAGTCAGCCTGACGGAGTAATAACCGGCCGAAGCCTTCTCCGATTCCTTTGCATAGAGCGACCGGTATCCTTTGACCGAGCCTTCCGGTTTCCCTGCCGATGTCTTTAAATCTCCGGTTGTCGGCATGATCAGAAAATTTCCAAGGTCGCCATACCAACCCACACCGCTCATCTGGGTCAATGCAAAGCCTTCTATACTGGTATGTTCATAACTATAGCCTGAACCATTATCTCCTCCGGTAATTGTATTGGGACTGACCTGCACCATCCCGAAAGGCGTAGCAGCTCCCGGAAATGTTTTCCCCAGCCCATGATAAATACCGGCCGCACCCACACTGGTGCTTGCACCAATAAAGGGATTTACATATTCCAATGGTTTCGGCTGTCCCATCAGCACTTCCGAAAAGAGCAGGACTGCCGGGAACACATAGAACATACAGGAGTTTTTTATCTTCCGCATACGATTATTTTACTGGTTCGATTTCAATCAGACGTTTTACCGGTTTGTTGATCGTATAAATACGGCTGAACAAACTATCCATTTTGTTTTCCAGGGCCTTTCTTGAACTTTGTACCCTTACCTCTTCATAATCCCCTTTCTTTGCATTTACCCAACCATTTGTTGGTGCATATTTATTGACCGTATCCCTGGCCGCTTCTGAGTCATTTAAAAGCATCCCCTTGTCTTTCAGAAAGTCATACTCCATCCAGTAGTAATTCCTGAATTTAGTTTCTATATCATGTATCTGCTGATTCAGGTTCATTACTTCAAGCGACTGCTGATATTGGGGAGTATTTTTGACAAGAGCGAGATTAACTCCTTCAGCAAATTGCGAAGCGGTCCATTTTCCGGCCTCCCTGCCGTCTATCCTGAGGCTGTATGTGCCCTGCTTCAATCCCGATATGGTAAGCATCTCCTTGTTAAATTCATCGGTAAAAGGAATAACTTTCAGGGCGTCGCTCTGTTTTTGTGGATTTTGCCACAAGCGGGCAACCGTATCGACAGGAAACGGAAGTGATTTTGCCAGGTAAGTAAACTTAACCGATGATGGTGAAGCGGAAATCACCGATACACTGCAATTTACAGCATGTTCTGCTTTAGCAGCCGGAGCCGAAATCTTCACGCTGGCCACCGGAGCACCTGCCAGTCCCTGGTTTTTAAGAAAGAAATATGCCATCACCGTATGCCCCGCATTACCGGGATGGATCCGGTCAGAGCCGGTCAGAGTAAAGGACGGTTCGTTTTTCTGCTCCCTGAGATTAATTTCCGTCATGGGATGCAAAATGTCGACAAAAGGCCAGTGATTCTGTTCTGCCACTTCTTTCTGGAAACGGGCTATTTCTTCAATAGTATGACTTTTACCGGGGAAATAGTTATTCTCATTCTTCATGGTTTCATCGTAGGGCGAAGTGGTCATGATAACAGGCCGCAGCCCTTTGACTGTCTTCAGTTTATCAACGATCTGCATAAAACTTTTATAGGATTCGTCAACAGCCTCCCGGGTTACTTTCTCATGATCTGTGGTTTTCTGGTATTCAAAATATTTACTGTCGTTCATCCCGAAAGTCACTACAAGTACAGTAGGTTTTTTCTTCAGGATATCCCCGTCAAGACGGGCATAAATTTGCCCTGCCACATCTCCGCCAACTCCACCGTTAAACACTTCCAATTTCCTGTCGGGGAAATGTGTCATATAGTAAAGCCTGATATACGACTCATAATAGCCGTGCTCTGTAATGCTGTTACCGGCAAAGACAACCCGGTCTACTTTTTTAAAAGGTTCTAAAACCTGTGCAGATAAGGTCTGCTGCAGGCCGATAATTAAAAACAATAAATAAGTATATTTCCGCATGTCTGCTTTACTTTAAAACTTCGATCAATTTGTTCCCTTTTATATATTTTTTCTGCATCTTCTTATATATTTCTGCATCATATGCTGTCTCTATTACGACAACGCCGGATCTTTCTGAACTTCCGTCAACGGCACCGGCCATAATAAATCGGTTTCCCGGAACTCCCTTTCGTGATTCGGAGCCTTATAACCTATCAAATCAACTATCCGGCCGGTACTTACATCCAATGCCTTCCTGGTCCTGATCATATCATACCAGGTCTGAAATTCAAAGCATAGCTCCCAAAACCGCTCTTTTAATACATCATCCGATGTTATTGAAACAGGCTTTGCCTCATCGGGATACGCCCTGTGGTGCACCGCATAATAAGCGTCTACAGCCACCTGGTCGGAGGTAAGCCCTCCGTCAACATTTGCCTTTGCTTCTGCACAAATCAACAGCACATCGGCAAAACGGATCAGCGGTACATTGGCACCGTTCCTTCCTGTTGATTCGGCATTGTCATCCCAGTATTTATAGATATAAGGGTAAGAAAGGTTAATCATATTCGCAGGATTACCATACTGTACATGCCTGGTATAGAAAAATGCCCCTTCCTGCTTACGCTGATCGGAATTACTATACGAATCATAAAACTCCCTGGCAGACGCCAGAGCACCCCCATAAGCCGGTTGTATAGATATAGGCTGTTCCGGATAAGGCATCAGATAGAAATGCATGATTCCAGGCGCATACTCTCCCTCCCTCTGCAACATAAACAGATGTTCGCCGCTGTTATCGTTGGCGGGATCTCTGAGATCTGCATAAGCATCAAAAACGGAGAATTGGTTGCTTTGAATTACCTCTTTTGCTTTCCCATACGCTTTTATATAATATTCGCTTCCTTTCTGTAAAGGATATCCTGCCATGGTAAGATAAACTTTTGAAAGAAGCGCCTTCACTGCTCCTATCGATACACGGCCGCTTTTATCAGTCCATGGAAGAGCAGACTGTTCCGCAACCTCCAGATCTTTTACAATCTGATCATAAACCGCTTCTACTGATGACTTTCCAACAGTTAAGCCATCGCTTTGCGATGTCGTTGGAGTTGTTTTAAGCGGGATTCTGCCCCATAACCTTACAGCCTGAAAATAATAGTATGCACGTAAAAAACTAACTTCTCCGATATATCTGCTCTTTGTTGATCCATCAATAAGCGCTGCTGTTTTTGCTTCAGCCAAAGCCGCCAGTACGCTGTTACAATTCTCAACCGGGTAATAAGTGGATGTCCACCATGTTTCCAGCGCCTCATTTGCCGCGTCAATTCCTGTAAGCTGGAGAAACTGGTTGTCTCCATAACCTGAGGGACGGGGTCTCAAACAATACCCTGTCAGGTATTCCAGGTCAAAAACCGGACTTGTTGCTACTCCCAGATCAGTTACAAAAGGGCTGTTTAATCCTTCATAAGTACCATTAACGGCTGCTTTTACCTGTTCTGCAGTAGTATAAAAATCCGAAGGCGATAAAACACCGGCGGGATTTTCCTCCAGGAAGTCCTTACAGGACGATAAAACCAACAGAATAACGATCAGTGCAGCAAGACGTTTCATCTTTCAAAAATTAGCATTGACACTAAATGAAATTGTCCGGGGTTTGGGATACTGATAAAAATCCACACCCTGATTAAAAACTCCGCCAAAAGACGCCGCCTCAGGATCATATCCCTTATATTTTGTCAGTAAAAAAGCATTCTCAACATTCGCTCCAACTGTTAAGCCCTTAACCTTTATCCTTTTTAGCCATTCGTGGCTTAATTTATAGCTGAGTGAAATATTCCGGACTCTTAAAAAAGAGCCATCTTCAACGTAATAACTATCTGCCGCCTCATTATCAGAAAAATGATCTACAGGTAACCGAAGCATCGGTTGCATGGTATTTTGGTTTTCGGGCAGCCATCCCTTTAAAATGCTCGTGTAACTATTTATGTTGGGTGCCGAAGACTCCATGATAAAGCGTGTTAAGTTGAGTAACTTATTGCCATACATGGCCGACAGATCAAAGAACAAAGACAGGTTTTTATATGAGATCGTATTGGTGAGATTTGCGTCCCAGCGGGGCATACCATTTCCAAGCGGTTCCCGGTCGCCTGCATCCTTTATCCCATTAGCATTTAAGTCGGCATACCTGGTATCTCCCGGCTTCCTTCCAAATGCTGCCGCTTCCTCTGCTTGCTGCGTACTCCAGACTCCTTCCCGCAAATAGCCATAAAACTCGTTTAACGGCCGGCCTTCCATAATTCTTCCGCCCCAGGTATAGATAATATCGTTATTCAGACTGAGGACCTTCGATCTGTTGATGGAAAAGTTAATCGTTGAATTCCAGAGAAAGTTCTTTGTTGCAACATTTGCCGATCTAAGTGAAAGTTCAATCCCCCTGTTTCTTATCGATCCGATATTGCTGTAGGCAGCATTGTATCCGGTTGTAGCAGGGAGCTGCCTGTTATACAAAAGATTGTCATTTATCTTATTATAAAAGTCAGCCGTAAACCGGAGTTTTCCATTTAGGATCCCCATGTCTGTACCGAGATCAAACTGCCTGGCTCTTTCCCATTCCAGATCGGGATTTCCCAGGGTAGCGAGGGTTACTGCAGCTTCCTTCTGTTTGTTAAAAACCACCTGAGTACTATTATATCGCGAAAGGGTAGCATAGTTCTCAATTTCAGAGTTACCCACTATTCCAAAACTGGCCCTTATCTTAAGATCGGCCGAAGGGGCACTTTTTTGAAAAAATTCTTCCTGCGAAACTCTCCACGCCAGGGATAAGGAAGGGAAAAGTTCATATTTATGATCACCAAACCTTGAACTTCCATCAGTTCTCAGCGAAAAACCAACAAGATAGCGACTGTTATAGCTATAATTAACCCTGCTAAAAAATGAATTAAGCTGATTTTCTGTTCGATAAGAAACGGGGGTTTCAATTACCGTTCCTGCCTGCAAAGTATTATATCCGAAAGAATCATCAAAAAAACCTTCAGCACCGGCCTTCGTTACTGAGGTATTATAATAGTACCAACTGGCTCCGGCGATTGCACTGATCGAATGCTTATTGAAACTATTATCGTACGAAAAATAATTTTCATTAGTCCACGAACCAGAAACATTGTTTGTTCTCTGAGCTATTCCACCCTGGGTTTCTGAAATACCCCGCAAGTCTGCCCCGGAATAGTAATTTTGATATACAGAACCGAGCTGACCGCTAAAAGAAGTTATCAAATTAAGATGTTTTGCCAGATGAAACTCCCCGGTAATATTACCTACAGAACTGAGTTTCCCGTTAATATTCTTTATATTTTTTAGTAGTCTAACCGGATTCTCCGAATCCTCCTCTCCAGGATAGTCTCCTTTTCTTGAATAAGAGCCGTCGTCATACGTCACCGGCATAAAAGGAAGGAACTCATACATTTCACGGATCGCATTCAATCCAAGTGTATTTGTTTCAACATCGTTTGATTCTACAGCCCCCGCATTGATACCCGTCTTAATAGTAAACCATGGTCTGATCCCCCAGTTCAGGTTCAGAAAAGCATTAAGCTGTTTCCGGTTACTGTTGAGCATTATCCCTTCATTTCTCCTGAATGAAATGTTCGAGAGAACGGTTAATCTATCTTTCCCTCCTGATATAGTCAGAGAATGCAGACGGGATACAGCCAGCCTGGTAGCCTCTTTCTGCCAGTCGGTATTATATTTCGGAGTACCGTCGCTATTAAACAAGTCTGATTTTCTGGTAAAGTTTGCCGCCGGATCCAGATGAGGAGCAAGCCTGCCGGGGACGTACTCATACTGACGACGGATCATTTCAAGAGCACCTTCAGCGTTAAGCAAAGCAATTTTTCTCTGTAAACTACCAAAGCTGACAGTGTTATTGAAAGAAATGTCTGAAGAGTTTTTTTGACCCTGTTTAAGTGTAATTACAATCACTCCATTCGCTCCTCTTGAGCCATAAATGGCAGAAGACGATGCATCTTTATAGATATCTACTGATGCAATGATATTGGGATCAATAACAGCGGGATCGGCTCCTACCACCCCATCGATCACATACAAAGGAGCATTGGATGAATTTATTGATCCGGTACCTCTTATTTTAACTGAAGGGTTCCCTTCGGGCTTCCCGGAGTTGAGCATCACATTCATTCCCGGCACTTTTCCGGCAAGCCCCTGTTCTATATTTATCGTACCTGGCCGCTCATTTATTGCTTCTCCGTTCAGCGAACTAATGGCAGAGCTGAGATCCATTTTTTCAGCAAGGCCGTACCCTATCACTACCACCTCCTTTAAAGGCTGGGCAGAAGGAGTTAACTGTACATTGACGATGTGCCTGTTATTTATTTTTACTTCGTAGCGCTGATACCCGATGCAGGTAAAAATAAGCGTGCCGTTTTCGTTGTTTCCGGTAATCACATATCTGCCAGTTTCGTCAGTATCTATAGAGTTACCAGTTTCTTTTATCCTCACGGTTACACCCGGCAAAGCAACACCGTTTGCTCCTTTTACATAACCAGAGACTATATTTTTAACAGTTCTTTCCTGAAGAGACTCCGGCAACCCGTGCAAATTACCGGGGTCATCTTCCTCCTTCATACTTGTAATAATAATATGCCCGCCGGATAACTGAAAATTAAGATGCATCGGCCACAATATCTTTTCAAGCGCGTCCTCAAGCTTTAGATCATGAAAATTTACAGAAATAAATTGCCGCTGCAGATTCGTTTTCGAACTGTATACAAACTCGACTTTCGTCAGCTTATTCAGCTTTTTAATGATATTTTTCAAACTCTCTCTTTTAGCGGTTAAACTTATTCTGCGCTCCAGTATCTCCTGTGCAGACGCCTTAAATAGTAAGCCACACTGCATTGCAGAGACAAGCAATAAAATAGTTAGTTTCGTATAGCGCATAATAACGAAGCTTAATACTTTTCAGGAAAAAGCAAAAACAATTTTTATTTTAAGCAGGGTTTATAATTTCTTTGGTTAGTTATTACATCCCTCTCCCGAAATAATATATCTGCCGGCATCCTTCCTGAATTTGCCATCCAATGAGATACAAATTATGCTTAATATTTCATCTACTCCCTGGTTATAATTAAATGTTCCAGTAACGGTACATCTCTTCATATCCGTATTGTTCAAATCCACCTTTGCATTGAAAATTACCGACAAACGGTTGATCACATCCTGTACAGGGGCTTCGTCAAATATCAGTTTGCCATCCTTCCAGGCTGAATAATCGGCTATTGAATTAACAGTTATCTTTTTAAGCTCGCTTGCTTCCTTTCTATATATTCCAAGTTCGCTTGGCCGCAGGATGAGATTAGTCTGATTTTCCGTGTGACTGACTAACTGCACCTTTCCTTCCAGCAATGCGACACTAATTTCGGGATCGCTGTTATAAGCGCGGATGTTAAAATGCGTTCCAAGAACTTTGGTCGATAGTTTACCGGTATGTACTATAAATGGTTTTTCTACATCAGGCGCTACTTCAAAATAAGCTTCTCCCTCCAGATACACATCCCGCGTTTGCTTGTTAAACAAGCCGGGACATTTAAAATATGTTGCTGAGTTCAACCAAACCCGGGAGCCATCCTGCAGCGTTAAAACTTTACGGGCTCCCGCAGCCACCCTGTATTCCTTAAACCCGGATTGTTTTAAGGCGGGCCAGAGAAAGTATATTCCTATTAACATAACAATAGAGGCAGCAACAGAAACAGCGGTTTTCCACCCGCGGTTAATTGTTAGTATCTTATGCTGCCGGGGTTTGGAAGCAGAATCTTTTGAAATGATGGAAAGCCCGATATCGGTATATAAATCAGAAAGCCACTGCTCCCTTTTCATACCCGGCATCTTTATCCATTCTTCATTGTCTCTTCCGTTTTTAAGCAGCCACTCCTCTACATACGATTTTTCCTGCCCGGTGCATGTGCCTGCGAGGTATCGGTCTAACAAATCCTTTATTTCATCAAGACTCATTTAAAATCGTTTTATATCTTATAATCGAATGGTGTAATAAAAAGTACCGAAAAATTTATTCTTTTTTTTTCGACAGGAAACCTGCAAAAAAGGCTGTCAATTAAATTCCCGTCACAAATGAATTTTCACCTTCATTCAATGTGTAATTTTTCGCTTTCCAAACAAAAATACCTGTTGTGTTCGGAGGCAGCGAAATGTTCATTTTCCATTTTTTTCTTTCGCGTTTATACGATACAGCCACTTTTCCCTGAGGATGTGGAATTTCACCGCTTACCTTCGTTATACTTCCCAGGTGTGGTTCAACTCTGACCTTACTAAAGCCCGGTGCATCACTGTCAATGCCCAGCACCGTTCTGAAAAATTCGATATTGGGACTGCTTCCCCAGGCATGGCATTCAGAACGTACCGTTTGCAGGCTTGAGTCTTCTGCCCAGGTCGTGAGGCCCATTTTTATATTCTCACGCCAAATCCCCAACCAGCTCATGAAATCGTTACCCAGTCCGGCTTTTACCAATGCCTGATGAAGGTAATATTTAAAGTAAACAGAGCATTGAGTCAGCGTTTTATCGGTAAGCATGGTATGGCAGATCGCCGGCATATCAGAATCACTCACCATACCGCTCAATATGGCCAGCGAATTAGTATGCTGCGAGTACCCGTTTTTATCTTTGGTATCAGCATAAAGCTTTCTAACCGGGTCCCAGTATTTACGCTGAATGGTAGCCTTTAATTGTGCAGCTTTCCGGCTATACAGACCGGCATACAGCAACGTGCCCATTTTGGCTTCCATCCGGGCGGCCCACTGATAAGCCAAAAGTAACTGCAGGTCATATATCGCTGCACTGCCATCCGATCCTTTTGGCCCCCATCCCATGTCACCGGCCCAGTCAACAAATGTCCAGTATGGCGTATCTTTCAACGAGCCGTCAGGTTGCTGGTATTTTCCAAAAAACTCCAGTATCGCTCTTTCGCCAGTCAATTTTTCTTTAATAAAGTCACTGTCGGCCCGGTACATCCAGTAATCGTGCAACATCCCTATATACCATAGGGAAAAGGTCGAAATGATTTGCGTACTGTGCGTGGGATAACGGCTAAGGGTGACGCCCTCGGGTAAGCGCGAATGGTCTGTCAGGGCGATAGCGTTACGTGCCAGCCGGTCGTCACCGCTATAATAATAAGATATCATAGCCTGTACACGGGTGTCGCCAATATACTGCAGTTGCTCATAATAAGGACAGTCTGTATACGTTTCCCAGGCATTAAGCCTTGCAGTGCGCCAGCCAATATCGAGAATCTGTTTTATTTCAGCATTATCGGTGTTAAATACTGCATTCTGTTTAAATGGATAACCGGTAAATGTGCCATACAGGTCATTAATAACCAGAGGCTCAGCTTTGGTCTGCACCACCATGCGTATATACCTGAAGGTGCGGAAGTTGAGTGTTGTGAACAACTGCCTGTTACTTCCATCTGCCAGCAGGCTGTCCTTCCGTCCGATAAAATCCTTACCCTCAATATCGTTGCGGTTGCTTTTTCGCGTGCCATTGCTGCCTTTGTCATAAAGCGTTTCGGCATAACCTAATGAAATGCCGGCACCTTTTCCCTTACTGAAATCTAATGTCACATACGCATTGGTAAGAAAGGTCTGATCGAGCAGTATGGTTGCTGTTGTATTGGCCGGTACGGTAACCGGCGCTTTTTTTCCGGGGAATGTTGACGGAACACTTATGCCGGTAACTTTGCGTAGCACAGGTATACGTTGATACGTCAACTCCATGAGGGGTATTGTTGAAGGCACCAGCGACCAGGCGAAGCCATCACCATTCCCTTTTAATTTGCCTTCAAACATAGCATTAGCGGCAGGCCAGTCGCTGTCATCAAAATCGGCGGCGGTCCAGTCTCCCTTTATGGTCTGGCCCATGTCTACCATCTCACCGGTGCTGGCGGCGAAAAAGAAACCTGGTATCGGGCTATACCCGTTATTGCGGATACATTTCCAGGTGTTGTTGGTATTCAGGATTTCTTCATCTGCGGTGTTACCCTGCAAAATAAAAGCTGTACGGACTGTAAGTTGTGCCTCCGGGCGATATTGCGCTTCGTTAAAAACAAGTGCTGATACCGTATTCTTTCCTTCGATAAGCCAGGAAGACAGATCTATGGTTTCATAATTCCAATAGTGTGTATCGCCACGGGCCGGCCCCAATGAAACCAGTGTACCGTTAACATATAGCTTATACCGGTTATCTGCCGATACATGAACATTAAACTTAGCAGGCTTTGCAGCAAGGCTGATACTCTTGCGAAAATAATAAACGCCATACTGTTGTCCATCGTCATGCCCGGCTATCCAGTAGGCATGCCAGGGTGATGAGCCCGGAGTCGTCTGCTGAGAGTAACATGGATTCACCGCATTAACGGCCACAAGAATAATTAAGGCATTTAAAAAAAACTTCATTACTGGTCAAATCGGTTGAAAATATTACTTCTTTATAAAACAGGCTTTCGATCTTAAGTTAATACATGCAATCACGATGTACATTGTTCAAGATCAGCTTCTATTTTATACCCTGTAATCGAATGAAATAATAAGAAGTACCGAAAAAAATTATCTTTTTACCCCTCTGCAAACGACTGTCACTTTAAAAACAAAAGAATCAGGGGTAAAGGCAGTTTACTTAATGACTGCCGTAAATGTTTTAAAGCAATACTTAACTGATTTTTGACTGTTTGAGGAGAGAGATCAAGAGCCTGTGCAATCTCCGGAATTCCTTTATTTTCATGTCTGCTCAAAAAGTAAATTTCGCGGGTTTTAACAGGCAGCCTCTGCAAAGCTTTTTCAATGAGCCCGTTCAGGTCTTTCATGTCGCTTTCCTTTTCAATATTATTTTCAGCAGGCTCATTAAAACAACTCAGCATAAAGCCGTATTCCTGTTTTTTAATGTTTTTTCTGATATGATCGATAATCTTGTACCTCGCTATTGAGAATAAATAGGTTGCTAAAGAAGTATCAGGATGGATTCTCTCCTTTTGCGCCCATAAAGAGACAAACAAGTCGTGAACAAGATCGCGGGCCTCTTCAAGAGAAAACAACTTTGACGAGGTAAATGACACCAAATCTGAAGCATAACGGCGATAAATTTCACTAAAGGCATCAGCATCCCCGTCACGTAGCCTTTTAACTAATGAAAATTCATCCTCTTTATAATTGGTTTTACCGCTCATTGATGCTGAAAAATCTTATAACACCTGAAATCCTGCTTCTCTGCCTGTTTTAAGGACTAAGTTCCCGATCAGGCAATGTCAGTATCAGGAACATAATTAAACAATTTCATTTAAAAGAAAAAGCTTCTATTGCGAATAATCTGCAATTTTAACTGTTCTTAGCCCAAATGGAGGCATTGATACTTTTATTTTCGTCATACCCTTACTATCCTTTTCTGTCTTTAATTTTTCTTTCAGTTGACCATTTAACTCCTCCAGGCAAACGTCATCTGTTTTTCCACTGAACAGAAGAGTACATGATTTACCTTTCTTATCAGCATTGAAAACCCTTACGAGGATATCTTTCTTCTGCATGGTTACAGATGCGATCTGAATTCCTTTTTCCTCAACAGAAAACATTGAACGGCTCAGGTCAGGCATTGAACTGCCCGGCTGGATTTCTACCGCCGTAAGCGGTTCATTCCAATAGGTGTTCCGGGTCCAAAGGTCAGCCTGAACCCAACTTCCCGTATGTGGAATAAGAGCATATCGTACCTCTGTCGGTCCGTTTATACTATAATTCATTCCCCATAAACCCATCCCTGAATATTGCAGAGTTAACCCGGCAGGGAAGTTCGTTCCATGAGTATAACTTGTAGTATGATCAGAAAACACAGCCATTCCATATTTACTTGCAGAGTCAGTAATATCGATCCAGTTCAGGATAATATTATTCTTTATACTGTCCCATGAACTAAAAAAAGTATTCTGCAGCCTGCTTTCAGTAACATCGTATGGAGCATTCTTAAAAACCTTTTGTCCCTTAAGATTGAGGGGAAATAACGTAAGCAGTTTATACCTGTCGTTATAAAAAGCCTTTTGAGGATTTCTTTCATCAAAAGATCCAGACTGCGAATAAGCACCTATACCAGGATTGCCTTTCCAATCTATCTTAACCTTTAAGTCGATCCTGGGTTGCCCCTGCTCAAGCCGAATGGTCTGCGTGAATGGTGATCCTGCTATCGTTCCTTCTATCTCTATTTTCACTCTGGCGGGTCCGTTCTCCGCTATAGTCACCCTCGCAGGATTTTCCGCACTTGAATGGTATCCGCCTGCGTCGTAAAAATACCCCCTCAACTCATTAAAAGCGATACTATCATAGCTCACATATTCCTTGTTCTGGAGTTTCTTCGCAATCAGGCTCCTTATCGTGCCACCTTTTAATGGATCTATTATCATTCTATACAGATCTGTTTCTACTTTATAGGTCCCATCTTTCAGAATTGTCGCTGCCACGATCTGATTTACTACAGGTTTCCCCCTTTCGATCTTATATGTATTATATCCAAACGAAGGAACATCAGCAAGAAAAACTATATCCTTTTCATTTGTTAATGAATTTGTTGTTATCTGAGCTGTAACAGGCCTGTTTTCAGTGTCAACAATTCTGAAATTGCCGGCATTCAGCTTTTTCGGTATATGAACAGAAACCATTTCTCTTCTGCTGCCCTGGCAGGTATTGAATACCCTTACATATAACGCTTCTGGTTTAAGATCATCAACCGGCCTGAACGAAACAGAGGCAAGCCCGATACTGTCGCTGGTCTTATCTGATGAAGTGGTCCATCGCGTTACTTTATCAGCCCAGGTATCTCCCCGGCCTCCGTTATAAGGTACGATCCAGCAGTCATGATGTTCTGCCAGCAATAATGTTCTCCAGGCAGAATCAATAGCAGCCTGCGGATAGCTTCTGTTCCAATAAAACGCTGCCATTGATGCCAGTTTCTCTGCTTTTAAAATTTTATTTTCCGAAACCCTTACCTTTTGCGCAATCTGCTGAAGTACCTGCGCACCCCAAACCAGGCTTACCTGTACGTCCTCCTGAGTGAAGAGCCAGTCGGGACGGGGATCGCTTGCTGAAATGTTTTCAAAGTAATTCCTCCAGGTGGTATATTCTGTAGGATGATAACCGCCGCCGTTATCACCTAACCATGGTCCGTTCCTCCAGCCCGCATCCTGAAGACACATCCCGACAGGATGAGCAACACCGTATTTTAACGCTGTGGTTACAAAGTCGCGGGAGCTATAAGAAGCAATGGTTTCCCATGTGGAATTTGGCTTTAATCTTTCCATTTCATAACGGGGAACAGTAACGATTCCTGTTCCGTCAGGCCCTGTCCAGTTAACCAGTCCCCCGCCGTGTGCACGTGTATACCCTCCCCAGCAGGTATTAGGATTTTTTAAAGATGCATATTTAAAGCCCAGCGACCTGAGTATCTGCGGCAAAGCGCTAGTGAAGCATGGTTCTTCAGAAGAATAAGTCGTGAAGACAATATCCGGAAAATGCTCTTTCAGCTTTTTCATGCCATACTGAAACTGGCGGATAATACTTTCACCGGAAACATTAAAAAGATAACCCTGAGCGTAAGCCGGATTTACATACTCTATTCTTCCACCGGCAGACTGATCGGCGATAAGATCTTTAAATTCATTATATGAAGCAGGATCAATTATACGTGCCCGGTCCCAGGTTTCCGGTTCTATTTCGAGATTGATCTTCCATTCAGGATGTGCTTTCAGATTATCAACCATAAACCGGGTGTACCAATCGGGATAATGCCCCCAAACGCCGCCATGATAGCCATCAACGAAATATGCTTTCTGAGAGAAAACATGGGTTATGGTTAGCAAGACCAATAAAAAACATAGTACTGCCTGCAGCAGGCCGTTTCCTCTTTTTTGTAAATTTCGTATCATAAAAAGACAAACTATCCAGGTCTATTTTCTTCCTTCAGTTCTTCAATCAAAAGGATCTGCGGCCGCCGCCCTTACCTCTAATGGATCCTGACTAATGAAAACTAAAATCCAGGAGTCAGCAGTTCATAATTTTTGTTAGTTTTTCCTCCCTCCGCCGCAATATGTATTTTATAAGCTTTTTCAAAAATCAAAATATTAAAACGTTTTAGCAAATATTTTTTATAAAAAATAAACTCATCAAACGATGAGTCTTACATCTATTTCAAGTTAAAAAAAAACAATACGTTCTTTTTGTTATTATACTTATAAGCAATTTTAATAATTATGAACAGGACAATCGGATTAATATTAATAGCAGTTGGAGTGGTCATGCTGATCTGGACCGGATTTTCATATACCAAAAAGGAAAAAGTAATAGACGCCGGCCCTTTACAGGTCTCTGCCGATAAAAAGGAAAGCGTAAACTGGCCCCCTTACCTCGGTGGTATCTTACTGGTCGGAGGCATCGTTATAGTAGCAACAGCAAAAAAGAGTTAAACAACAATATTGCATTATTTCTGGTAATTATGGATCAGCTTAACGAAGAGTACCGCGGTACCCCACAGACTTCAGGGTCGCAAAAAGAATCAAAACAATCAGCCACAAAAAAGAAATACCTCATAACCATTGGAGTCGCATTGATCCTGTTGTTAATTATCTGGACCTGGAAGTCAATAGAAATTAGTCAGGTAAGAAAGACAGCACAAAAAGAAAAGCAGAGCCTGACACAACAGGCAACCGCAAAAATTGTGGCGACGCATAAAGAGCACTTAATATTACTGGCCAAACCATTTGTGTGGGCAGTTCGTACAGAATTGATGGCGGGAAACAGAAACCAGGTAAACCTGTATCTGAATGATATGGTAAAAGAAAGAAACTTTCAATTGATAGCAGTTGCAGATAATAAAGGAACGATCATTTCTTCAACCAACAAAAAAGACGAGGGGAAAGCTTTTTCTACCATCGCCGGCACCGCTTCCCTAAGCAGTAACAATACCAGTATTGAAGATCAAAATGACAGTATCCTTGTAATGACGAGCCCGGTTATGGGTTTTAACACCAGATTAGGAACTTTACTGATAAAATACACTATTCCGTCGACCCGGTTTGAATGACAAAATACTTAAAATAGCCTTCATTCTGACTTCAACGATCTGGCAGGATTTGTTAGTGCAGCTTTAACTGATTGAAAGCTTATTGATATAAAAGCGATAGCTATTGTAAGCAATCCTGCAGGCAGAAACATCCACCATCTCAACTCCATATGATAAGCAAAATTTTCGAGCCAGCGATGCATGATGTATGCAGATAACGGGGTACCGATACAAATCGCAATCAAAACCAGCTTCATAAAATCAGAAGAAAGGGTGCTTAGGATATTGACGACAGATGCGCCCAATACTTTGCGTATCCCTATCTCCTTATTGCGCCTGCTTATACTGTATGCTGCAAGGCCCAATAATCCCATACAGGTAATAAAGAGCGTAAAGAATGAAAACACCTGCACAATTTTGCTGAACTGCTGATCCGCCTTATACTGCTGATCAAACAGTTCATTAAGAAAATGGTATTCAAAGGGGTGTTCTGGAAACTGATCGTCAAACACATCTTTCACTTCCCTGATAGTTTTCTGTAGATGACGTTTATCTACTTTAAGGGAATAAAACGAAGCTCTGTCTGTATACCAATGGATCATAGGAAGCAGGCTTTCTTTCAAAGACTGCTGGTGATAATCTTTTAAGACCCCGATAATTGTAGAGTAGGCTGCATTCTTTGACATAGTAAGACTTATTCTCTCTCCTACAGCAGCTTCAGCACTTTTGAAGCCGAATCTCCTGGCCGCCTCCTCGCTGATAATCACTTTGTCTTTATTAGAATCCCCCTGACGAAAGTTTTGTCCGGCAGCCATCTGCATTCCCATAGTAGAGAAAAAGTCAGCGTCAATTCCATAGAGGTAATAATTGTAACCTTTTCCCTGGTCCGAGCCATAGCGTGTAAGGCTGCTGATTGTAGATAGTTCATGAAGGCTCATCCCTGGCAATGCCCCGGAGGCAGTAACATCCTGTACTCCAGCTATTTCCAACAATGAGTTTTTGAAAGCAGAGGTATGAAGCCGCTGGATAGAGTCGGTTTCACGATTGTAAGGAGCTGTGATCACCATTACCTCTGAAGTACTAAGTCCGAGATTTGCTTTATGCAGATAAGAAAGTTGCCTGACAACAATAAAAGAAGCAGATAAAACAACCAGTGCCACCGTAAATTGCCCTGTTACAAGAGCCTTTCTTAAAAACGCTCCTCCTGGCTGCCCGGTAAAAGTTCGGCCTGCAACACTGCGGGGTTTGGTGGCGGAGAGTGTAAAAGCGGGATAAAGTCCCGAAAGGAGGCAATTGAATAGAAACAGCAGCATGGCTGCCGTCCAGAAAAACCGGTCGGAGAAAAGACCGGAGATCCAACTATGCCCGGTTAGGGTTAAATAAAATGGCGACAACAATTTCGTCAGGACTAAAAGCAAAACCAGTGCGGTAAGGTTGATTAATACAGTCTCAACCATGAATAATTTAACGAGCTCTGTCCGTGATGATCCGAGTATTTTTCTCAAACCAACCTCCTTTGTCCTTTCGAACGATCTGGCCGTAACAAGGTTGATGTAGTTGGCCGAACCTATAAGCAGAATCAGAATTGCTGTAATAAACAGAAATTGAACCGTTTTTGCGTCTCCGTTTATCTCCGGCTCAAAAGTTTTATGAGAATGAAGATGAATATCTCTGATCGGTTCAGCGGTATAAATATTATTCTTAAGCCGTTCTTTAGAAAGGCGTTCCAGTTTTTTATTGAACATGCTAAGCTCTGTTCCCGGCCTGAGAAGAACATAAGTGTAATTATTGTTTCCATTCCAACTGCTAAGATCCCATCCTATTTTTTCAAGTGAGCTGAAGGAAATCATCATATCGATTTTCAAGTGAGTATTAGCGGGACTATCTTCCATTACGCCGCTAATTTTAAACAGCAGGTCTCCGCTCCGCAGTATTTTACCTTTCGCATCAGTAGTACCAAATATTCTGAGTGCCTGACTTTTTGATATTACTGCATGCATCGGATCTTTCAATACAGTTGAAGGGTTTCCCTCAATCAGCTTATAATTGAAGATTGAAAACACAGATGGATCGGCCGCATAGATCTTTTCAACCGCGAAGAATTGATTGTTGTAATTCACTTCAGGAATCTCTTCCATGCGCTGGATTCGTACAAAGTCAATGACCCCGGGAAAGTCTTTCTTTAAAAGAGGACCAAGAGGAGGATGGGTTTCGCAATCCGTAACCACATACTCACTACCCTGGTAAAGATCAAGAGTTAAGCGGTAAATATGATCTGCCCTTTTATGAAAATCCTCGTAGCTGTTTTCAAACCTGACGAAATTAATGATAAAAAGAAAAATCGTTGATGCAAGGGCAATTCCCAGTATATTGAGAATTGAATAAAACAAATCCTTTCGCAGATTTCGCCAGGCAACAGTGAGGTAATTTCTTATCATCCGAATTAAAAATTAAAGCTGTTAATACAATTCGCAATAAAGTTGCCAAAAGATTCAATGGCAGTTACCGGCACCTTATCATAACTTTATTTTTCCCGGGTGTTCGTTTATGAACAGCACCTGAATGAAAATGAACAAACGATACCCTCCTGCCGGCCATCCTCAAAGCAAAGTGCAGATTTCTGCTTTTAAGGGTTGTAACAACAGGATAAGGAGCTGTTTTATTTGGGGGGAGTGATAAATTTTATGTTCATTATTCTTTTATCAAATTCTTCCCCCTTAATGATTGCTTTGGCCCTGGTGCGAATTTTGTATGTGTAAATGGTACTTACAGAATAGTCTAATATTCCCGCGATAGTTTCATCGTCTTTTACTCCCAATCTTATCAGAGCAAAAATACGCAGTACAGTATTTAATGACTCTTCTTTCTCCGGCCATATTTGATCTTCAGGTTTCAGTAATTCGTTGAATGCCGGTATAAAGTTAGGCAATAGTTTTAAAAAGATCTGGTCTAAGGTATTATACAGGTACTGCCGTTCCCGGCCAATTTGTACAGCGGTCGTAATTTCGAGGGCATCATCAAATTTCTTCACTTTAATCTTGCGCTCTACACTCCTTTTCAGGTTCTCGAGCATACTGATGTATGAAAAAGATTTCTTGAAGAAAAAACCGATATATTCTTCATTTATCCTGGTATGCTCCATCAATTTTAAGTTAATAGATGCTAATTGGTCATTTTGTTGGCTGATCAGCCTGTCGCTTACTTTAATTTTCTTGAGTTGGATGAATACTATAAATAATATGCACACTACAATCACAACGATTACAGCGAATATTAACGAATAGATTATGGATTTATCCCTCTGCCGCTCTGTTTCCATTATAGTCTTTCCGGCTATCAGAGGTAATATGTTTTGTATATCAATTTTGTGGCTTCTGGCACTATAAAATTCAGCGTCAGAAATAGACTTATTTATACATTCATAAGCCATTTTCAGATCACCGCTCTTATACAATACCTCCCCTAATCTAAGGATCGCCTGGGTATCCTTGGTAGACGATCTTATGTCGTTAATCGCTGACAGAGCTAAAAACATAATTCTGTCATCTCCTGAATAGTAATAGCTTAATCTCATTGCCACCATTGCAATCCCATGATCAGACAATCCGCTATGTGTAATAAAATGCAGGTAGAATTCTGCTGATGGCTGCCAGTGTCCCGTACCACCAGGGGTTTCAGCCAGATTAATCATTCTTTCAAACTTGTTAGGTGGTGAGGCTGATGACATCTTTTTGAACTGCTTTTCAGCCTCCGCCCAGTATTGTTTTGCGTAATACCGATCCTTATTGTAATTGGCCAGTGCTTCATAGAACCTCGCCTTTCGATCGTAATAAACGGCCTTCAGGTTTGCCGGAACCGTTTCCTCATCAAACCTGGACACAAGCTCATAGGCTTCCTTGAACATACCAGATATTGTAAGAATGTGCAGAAGCTTTAAATTGCTCTCCTGTATTCTGTACCAATCATCATGCTGTTGACTGATATCAATCATTTTCCTCACATAAACATGAGCAGAGTCAAATTGATATAGCGTATATTCCTCCATCATATCCTCATAGAGGCTATAAAGTTGCGGATAACTTAACTTCGAATCTCTGTTCAAAGAAATCCTTATACTTTTAAGCTTCGCCTCCTTTTGCCGGTCGTAGTTCTTATTTTTCAATTCAATTCGCAGAATGCGAAGCAAACTATCTTTGCCCAAAGAGCAAAATGCAGTTCTGGGCATTGCAAAAAACAGCAATAGTACAAATACAGTGATAAATTTAATATTTGACATGTCTAAAGTGTTTGCAACCATCTACTAACCGCACCGATCTATCGCCAATTTCAAAAGTAAGATTAGCTTACTTTTTTACAAAAGCGTTCTTAATCAGGTCGGGGATCCCGACCAATTCACTGTAGAAACTCAATTCCAGACTCCCCGTTGTTTCCTTAAAGATAGATTAAATTAATTTTAGTAAATATCTATACTTTTTTTCAATTTTATGTCTCTTGAGGAGAATCCAAGCATGATATTATACATGCCAGGGTCTCTGACAAAACCCTTAGTATTTACATCATAATAGGTAAAAGCCTCTTTTAGCAGGACGATCTCAATAGAATGCGATTGTCCTGGTTTTAAAAATATCTTTTTGAAACTTTTTAATTCCTTTTCAGGACGCTCCACCATGCCTTTTTCAGTTTTTCCAACATAAACCTGTAAAACCCCGGCCCCCGCTCTTTTTCCTGCATTGGATAAACGACAGGTAATTGTTATTTCGCTCTTATCATCCGGCCTGGAAACTGTTAAATCCGAAACTTCAAAGTTGGTGTATGACAACCCGAAACCAAAAGGATATTGAACCTCACGCTTTAATTTATCATATCCTCTATAACCGATAAATATGCCTTCTTCATATTTTACATGTTTATCGCCGTCGGGGTCATAATAACTATTATAAGCAGGGTTGTCCTCCCATTTTTTCTCAAATGTCATTGGTAATTTTCCAGACGGATTCACTTTACCAAATAACACGTCGGCTATTGCCGTTCCGCCTTCCTGACCTGCATACCAGCTCCAAAGTAAGCCGTTAAGTCCAGGTTCCCATTCCTGCATTTCTATATTTCCTCCTGCACTCACTACCCCTATTATTGGTTTATCCACTTTTAGAATGCGGGATAACATTCCTTTGTCTGATTCAGGCAGGCCGAATGATCTGTCTGAACCTTCTCCTTCCGTATCGGAGTTATGTCCAAAACAAGCTATGATCAAATCTGCCTGATTTAAATAATTCACATAATAATCGGTTGTATCATTTTTCTTTTTCCAGGTAAAATTTACCGCAGATCCTCCTCCTTTTTGGTAGTATTCAATGCGGATGCGATAATTGGTTTCTTTTTGCAATGTCTTAGTAAAACCGGTACTTCTATATCCCCCGGGAGTCCAGTCATCAATCACCAACTCATCATTAATATACATTCTATAACCATCATCGCCTCCCAAAGCAAAAATGTAGTCAAACGTCTCCTTTGATCGTAAAATTCCACTCCATCTGACCGAAAAATTATCTTTAGACACATCTTTTATTCCGGTACCTCCGGTCCAGGAGTAATTTATTTTTTTTTCGGTTTGCATAAAGACCGGTCTCCCTTCAAGAGTAAAATTGTTAAAATATTCAGCCTTAAATCCCTGATCAATAAGTTTTTCATTGGTAAAGATTATTTTAGGCAAAAAATCAAGCTCATCAACATATTCTACATTCGCATGGTTTAACGATGCCTCTTTCCTGATACCTTCGAACATGCTCACAAAATGAAACGGGACAACGGCACCACTGCCGCCCCCATACACATTCCTGCATGCATTTTTACCTGTAACAATAATATTTTTGACCTTTTTTGTATTAACAGGAAGAATATTATCCTGATTTTTTAATAAGACGATGCCTTCTCTTGCTATATTCAAAGCGGTTTCTGCCGATGCCGGATCATCTAATGGAATGCTTTTGTCATTCTCAATACCATCCTTGAACCCGAAAGCGATAAGGACACGCAGGATGTGACGCACTTTCTCATCCACCATTTTCATGGTAACATCTCCTCTCTTTAACCAGGACTCCATATCTTTCGGATTCATCTTTTCTCCACCAGCCATTTCAAGGTCTAAACCGCTTTTAGCGGCCAGGATACCATGATGAGTAGCACCCCAGTCAGACATCACCAGCCCTTTAAAACCCCACTGGTTTCTTAATACTTCTTTTAATAACCATGGATTTTCAGTAGTATAAATACCGTTCATCAGGTTATAGCTGGTCATTAATGCACCTACTTTCGCTTCCTGTACAGCAGCTTTAAAAGCAGGAAAATAAATTTCATGAAGTGCCCTTTCGTCGATATCATTACTGATGTTATTCCGGTCGTACTCAGAATTATTGGCCACAAAGTGTTTTACGGTGGCAATTACATCCTGATCTTGTACTCCTTTGATATAGCCGACAGCGGTACGTGACGTTAAATAAGGATCTTCTCCCATATATTCAAAATTCCTCCCGCACATTGGAGCTCTGTAAATATTTACAGCGGGGCCTAACAAAACGTTGATGCCTCTGGCCCGGCAATCACGACCCAGAGCCTTGCCATATTTATAAGCTAAATCTTCGTTCCATGTTGCAGCAAGCATTACTGTTGCCGGATAAGCCGTAGACTTTCCATGAGTCCCTAATCCTTGCGGGCCATCTGTCATTTTCATGCGATGAATACCTAACCGGTCAATGTTTTTTGTGTACATCCACTCAACCCCTCCGATATATGAAAGCTTTTCCTCTGTTGTCATTTGATTGAGGAGTTCTTCGGCTTTAGTGTCAAGATCAGTACCGTAGTTTTCCTGGGCTGACGAATAAGAAAAAATCAATATTGGCAGGCAGAACAATACAAAATTCTTAAATCCCATTAGTTTTTGTTTATACTGGTTTTATATTTGATAGACCTCTAAGCTAATCGAAATAATTCTTCTGATCAGCTTAGAGGCGGTTGAACAGACAATGGTCAAAGGAAAAAATGGCACCATGTCTGTAATGCATTTACATCGATTTATAGTATCAATTAATAAGAACCTGTACTCCTCCTTGTAAAGAACCACTTCCTTTATAGATCTTCCCTTTAAGGAGCACTTCTACATTCATTCTTTCTATTTCTTTTTCCACGTTTCTGCTCCCATTCTTTCCCGACATGGTGATACTTACTGCATTTCCGTCTTTTTTAGCGGAAAATGTTATCAAACTATAATCTCCTTTTTTAAATGCCCAGCCATCGCCGGCATCAGTATAGAGTTTTCCCTCAGCCTTGCCCTGTTTGTCGGGACAAACAAAAAGTGTTAATGGGTCAAACGAGTTTTCATTTGTGTTTTGGATTATTTTTCCTGCCGGAATAATAGATCCCCCCCTGATTTTTAGTTTAGCCTGGTATTTGTCCTGCAGATCTCCGTCAATCAGACTTAAGTCTTCCCAGATACCATCCGGAAGAGCGGGATCTTTTGCAAAGGCGGGAACCACAAGAAGATCTTCACCCAATAAGAAGGCTTGTTCCTCGCTCCTCAATCTTAAATCACCCGGATTGGTAAAAAATACCGGTTCCATTACCGGTATTCCAGTCTGCGCCGCATTGTAAAATAAAGTATAGATGTAGGGAAGAAGACGATAGCGGCGTTCGAGAGCGATACGTGATGTTTTCTCTATAGCTTCACCAAATGCCCATGGTTCCTTATCATTTGTCCCGGCACAGGCATGCCCTCTCACAAATGGCATAAATACTCCAAAGCCCAGCCAGTTAGCCCAAATATCAGGGGTTGTATTATTTAAAAAACCACCAATATCCGGACCGCTGAAAGACTGTCCTGAAAGCCCCAGCGTAATAGACATCGGTACAGAAAGTTTCAGATGCTCCCATCCGGCCATGTTGTCGCCGGTCCAGGTTGCTGCATATCTCTGCCCTCCCAGAAGATTGGCCCTGGTCAGGAGAAAAGGACGTTTGTCAGGGTTCGCTGCCATTATCCC
>JAATFW010000096.1 GCA_015654985.1 Sphingobacteriales bacterium
AGAAAGCTGTTATTTCATCCCCTGCCGATTCGCCCGGGCAGCAGTTACGCCAAATCTATACCGGCGAACTGGGTGTCCGCGAAGCGTCGAACCATAACGACGGCAGCCGGGTAGAAGAATATCTTCACTACGTTGGCCTGAAAAAAGGCTCGCCATGGTGCGCGGCCTATGTGTGTTTTTGCCTCGGGAAGGCCGGCATTTCCAATCCGCACAGCGGCTATTGCCCCAACCTGTTCCCGGCAGGGAAAGTGATATGGGGGAGAAAGTTGAAAGTTGAAGGTTCAGGGTTGAAAGTTGAAGGATCAGGGGGTAAAGTTGAAAGTTCAAAGTTGAGAGTTGAAAGTCAGCAAACCGCAGCACCGAACCCACAGCTCGCAACCCTTACGGCTTCCGGTCCTGCAACCCGCAACCTGCAACCCGCAACTCACATTCCACAACCTGCAACTCATACTCCCTCTCCCGGCGATGTCTTCGGCATCTGGTTTCCCGACAAAGGGCGCATTGCCCATGTGGGTTTTATTGATGCCTGGGGCGAAAAATATGCCGTGACAGTTGAGGGAAATACTAACGAAGCGGGCAGCCGCGACGGCGATGGCGTATTCCGCAAGCGGCGGCTGATTTCTTCCCTCTATAAGATCTCGCGCTATCGGTAACCGGTGCAATTGCCCGTCAGCGCTGATCATTATCCGGTCATCCCGGTGTCTATTTCATCGTTCCTCAACGCACATATTTCGTTATTCTTTAACGCATTTTCAATGGTTTCAATTGTCAGAAACATCATTTCAATCACCAGAACATGAAACAGTTTGTATTTCTTCTTATATCATTATCCCTCCCTTTGATATTTTCCCTCTGCTCCTGCTCAGCCCTTAAGGAAAAGCTCGTGCGAAAAGCCGACAGTGCCTCCACCAGGCAAAGCAGCGCCTCTGAAAGAAAAACGGTCAGCAGCACATCCCGGCAGCAGCGCCTGCTCCTTGTAACGGATTCATCCAACCATCAGTACACGGCAGAGATCATCCCCGCAGGCCCTTTCCATTATTCGCCCAAGGAGGGCTTTACCGGCACGGCCTCCCGCATCCTGATTACCGGAAGGCTCAGTGACGGGTCAACCCGCCGCGATTCATCAGGCAGCGTTAGCACCCTCGCAGCCCAAACAAACACTGCTTCGGCAGAACAGCAGCAGGCACAGGTTACCCGTTCTGAAAAAACGAAAGAAGTAAAAAGGGGTGGAAGCTGGTGGTTGTGGATGGTATTGGCCGGAGCGCTGGCGGGGGGAGGATATGTGATAAAGAACTTGATCTTCCATTCTTGAATATCAAGTTATTGAACTCTTTCTCGTTTAAGCGGAACATCATCGCGCTGCTGGCTGTCAAAAATGTTTCTTCGTATATTTGTCCTGCAAATAAATCACCAATGATAGAATCCGGTATGTTGATCGACAGATTAAATTTATTAGCGCTGAACGAGCTTTCAAATACTAAAGAACTGGTGGCCCTGGATCGCATCCCAAGTGCATTTCAAGATGAATTTGATAGATTTTTCTTTGGTAAGACCCTCGTGAGAAAGGGCGAAAAGCTATTTGCTTATCCTTATGATATCAGAAGGTGGGTAGATTTTGTCTTTATGAAGTATAAAGGCTAAGCTAAGCCTGCAGAATGTTGTCTGACTATTTACACGATTTTAATAACGCTTTAGAAGCGGATACTAAGGTTTAAATTATGAATTCTATGACTGCAAATAAGAAAAATAAAAAGGATTTTACAGATGAAGAACGTTTTGCTCTAAGTGCGCAATCTGCATTCTTTTTAAAGAAAAAAAAGGATGCAGAAGAATTTCTGAAAAAAGCCGGATTGCCTGAAAGGTATAAAAAGGGGTAATGAGCTTTATATCTCCGCCTGCCCTTTATTTATTGAAATTCGTGCCCCAGTCTTTTTATTATGTATAATTATTCTTCTGATTAGCTCTTGCGATTGTCGCTGCATCTTCTTTAATTTGATCATCCAACAACCTGAAAATGACGAAAGACTCAGATAGTCACCGACAGGTAGGGCAGTATGATAAGGTAATAAAAGAGAATTTAGAGAGTACCCTTCCTGTTATCATTAAAGATGTATTAGGACTGGACATCGCAGAGAGTGAAGAAATCGCCGACGATCTCCAGCATACCAAAGAACGGAAACCCGACCTCCTTAAACGGGTAACAGACAGCAAAGGCTTCAGCTATATCCTGCAAGTAGAGTTTCAGGTGAAAAATGAGCGCGAAATGCCCTTTCGGATGTGCGACTATCATGTTATGCTATTGCGGCAATATAAGCTACCGGTAAAGCAATATGTGATCTTTCTAAAGGATAGCAGACTCACCATGCCGTGCTCTATCGACGAGGAGGACCTGTCCTTTAGGTATAAACTGGTCAGGCTATCAGAAGCCAGTTATAAAATATTTCTGAATTCTAACAATCCGGAAGTGAAGATGTTAGGATTATTGAGTAACTTTGAAAGTAGTTCGGCATACGAAATAGTCGGGCAGATTGTTAAGGACGTACAGGCCTTAACAGATGATGAGCTCACAAAGAGCCGGTATTTTGAGCAAATGCGGAGTCTTGTAAATCTCCGTAAAAGTATAAAAGAAGAATTTAAAACAGTTATGGAAACAGTAACAAGGTTCTTTAAGAAGGAAAATGACTTTCTCTATATTGAAGGGGTGGAAGAAGAAAGAGAGAAAGCGGCCAGGGAAAAGCTTGCCATTGCCCGAACTTTGAAACAGGATGGTGTCGCTGTTGACCTGATCGCCAAAGCCACAGGGCTTTCTGTGGAGATTATTAAAAATTTATAGATTAATCTATTTTCAGCTAATCTGCAAAGGCGTCAGAGTTAATAAAATACCCGCATACGTCGTTCTGCATCTTCAGTCATTTAATCGAGCTTCAGCGGTCCCGGGTGATTGGGCACTTCAAGGGGACAAAGTTTTTCTATGTTGCCTGCTGCGTCCTGTTTTACTATCCAACCATCTAAATTGATGTGGGATTACCTGAGAGATGCTCTTACTGATCGTTCATTGCCTTTGAAAAATGTAAAATCGCTGGCTTTATTGCCGTTGTTTTTTGTAAAAAACAACCTATGTATCCGAAGCAGTCATTACCTATTAGGGTTTTAGCTAAAGTAACAATTTAAAACCTGTTCTCCAGGGCTTTTTTTATCTGCCACGGTATTCCGCAGGTGTTTTATAGAACAAGATGTAGCTGCTGACGAAATTTGCATGAATTTTGTCAGTATGTTGACTAAATTAGTATTAATTTTGTCAGTACGTTGACTAAATTAGGATGGAATTACTTGAGAGATCGATAGAGAATAAGCTGAAATCATTAATTGGCAGAAATAAGGTATTATTGATTTTAGGAAGCAGACGGGTAGGCAAGACGGTGTTGATGAACAAACTGGTCCACGAATATGACGGGCCTGTTGTGGTGCTCAACGGCGAGGACCTTGATACTCAGGAGCTGTTGCAGCAGCGCACCGTGACAAATTATCAAAAAATTGCCGGTAATGCGAAACTGTTAGTGGTCGATGAGGCACAGACTGTACCAGAAATAGGTAAAGTTCTGAAACTGATGATCGACGGTTTACCTGAATTGACCATCATAGCAACAGGATCATCCTCTTTTGATCTTCTTAATAAAGCCGGTGAACCGTTGACCGGACGTAAAATACAGTTCCAGCTATATCCCATAGCCCAGATGGAACTGCAGTCCCGGGAATCGTATGTAGAGACACGACAGCACCTTGAAGAACGGCTGGTTTATGGTTCCTATCCGGAGGTGTTGCAAATGCCTTCCTATCGTGAAAAAGAAGATTACTTATATGAGCTGGTCCAATCCTATTTACTCAAGGATATACTGGCTTTTGAAGGAATCCGTCAGTCGGATAAAATTGTAAAATTGCTTAGGCTGATTGCTTTCCAGGCAGGGAATGAGGTTTCGTATAACGAATTAGGTAATCAATTAGGCATCAGTAAAAATACAGTAGAGAACTATCTGGATTTGCTGAGTAAGGTATTTCTCATTTACCGCCTGCCTGCATATAGTACTAATCCAAGAAAGGAAATATCAAAAAGTTCAAAGTGGTATTTTGTGGATAACGGGATCAGGAATGCTATTATAACGGATCTAAGGCAACTGAGCATACGGCAGGACGTGGGGGGCTTATGGGAAAATTACCTGATCAGCGAGCGCATTAAACGGAACAGTTATTTACAGGAGCATGTGCAGTATTACTTTTGGCGTAATTATAATCAGCAGGAAATAGATCTGATTGAATTGAAAGCAGGGGAA
>JAATFW010000224.1 GCA_015654985.1 Sphingobacteriales bacterium
TGAAATCCTCTTAAAAATCTTATTGAATAGTAACTAAAAATTGTCTTCATTTATGAAGTATTTAATGAGAACACACATATATAATACAATCGGTTGCATTAAAAGACAAATAAAAAAGAACGACTAAAAGTAAAATTGTATAAAGTACAAATGCTTATTTCCTGCCAAAGCTAAATCAGGTTGTATTTAGTTTATCAGTTCCAGATTCCCGTCGCTATGCAGGAAACCCTTACATATCCATTTGATCTATGAATATTAAGATTATCCGGCTCTATTGAATTATACATCCAACTACTGGCTTCTTTATTGCTGCTTTCAAATAAATCAAATGAGCCTATTAACATAATTCCACAAGCAGCAACACCTTTTTCCATGAAGTTTCTCCGGGATATTTTTTCCATATTGCGTTAATTAGATTATCCTGATTATCTATTACACATAGCATTAAGAGTTTCTTTGTTATCCTTTACATTAAAGCAGGCAGCCTTTCACAAAAGAAAATGCTTATAATGCTTAAAAACTATACCATTGCAAAAAATATCTACAATTCGGGCCCCGTTGTAACAATAATCCCTTTTCTTTTAATTGAAAACGCCATTCGGTTATATATTCTATTATGCCTTTGAGTTTTGAAGTAAGAGCATTTAAAAATTCCTCAATTGGTTAATACAATTTTCAGGAAAAGATATTTCTTTTTCCCTTTGAGAATTGACATATATACTTTGAGTTTTGATATAAATGAACCGGCATCCCGTTTTTATATTTCATTAGCAATCAGGACAACTGCTACCAAAGGAGACAAACAATTAAACCATTCCCTTTCATCAAGGACTGATTCTTGCTATTGGCCTGCCATTTACTATTATTCCGGATAAATAATTTCGGAGTAGTTTTGTTCCTGAGTATTCTCTATAATGATCCTTCCCTGAAAGCACTCGGAGTGATTCCAGTCTGTTGTTTGAAAAATGTAGAAAAATAATATCCCGACTCAAAGTTCAGCATTATGGATACTTCTTTCACCGTTTTAGTAGTAGTGATCAGCAATTCCTTTGCCTTCTGAATACGTAATTGCTTTTGATACTGCCCGGGAGCCATTCCGGTATGCTGTTTGAACAAGCTTCTGAATAATGAATAACTGATATTTAAGGATGCCGCCACTTCTTCCAGACTAAGGTTCCTGTAAATATTCTCTCTGATCATTATCTTTGCTTTATTAATAATTTGCACGGCCTCATCTATATACTTATTATCCTGATTCAGAGCGTATACATGTGCCAGCAGGTTGATAGCGACTCCGGCTAAAACTTGTTGAGGAGCGGGAGATCCGGTTTTATAATATTCTATCTCCTGCCTGAACAGAGATACCAGCATCTCATGAAGTCCTATCCTATAGACTGGTGCCGTTTTCTGAAAGAAGCCTTTATCATTCAGATAATCGGGATATTGGCCTCTAAAACCTATCCAGTAAGTTGCCCATCCTGTTTTCTCATTTGGATTATAAACATGCCATTCTCCTGGAAACAACATAAAAATGTCACCCGCTTTTACCGATAATTTACCGGCGCTTACAGAATTAAAAACACCCCCTCCTCTGGTAACGTAAATAATCTGATATTCATTTAAAACTCTGCCTGACTTTTGCTGGAAATAATATCCGGCGGGATGTTCCCCTTTTGAAGGATATTCAACCCCTGGTGGAATTTCCTGGTAACCAGTTGTGGTTATGGTCATTCCCCATGCTTCGTCCATGATGTTTTTCCCAAAGTAATGGCAATCAGAAAATGGAATTGTATGCATAACGTTAATCTTATTTATCTTCACCTGTAATCTGCATTCCCTGCCGGTTTTATTAGTCATTTCACCGGTATATTAGTTTCTGAACCCGGATATCCCAAGCTCTGGTTAATATATCTCTAAGTATTTGAAGTTATAAATCTCTGCTTTCCATATTGCTGAAGTACTATAAACGGACTTTTATCAGGCTTATAAAATGTAAGTATAAAATTTACACAAGCAATTTGCAAATTTTTATAAGCGATCTTATAAAGTCAGACAAAAGCCCTCCGGTAGGTTTTAACAGAAACGTTGCTTTTTATTTATAAGTCAAAACCAACCGTTCATCTAATATTAGATACCCTTAGTCTAATTAATTTTCGGATAAGGAAAAGTTAACGTTGCTTTGGAGTATCAATGTTAACGTCATGAAAATATCAGCTAGTTCGATATCGCCTTTTATTATACTTCTGATACCTGTGCTATTTGCCATAATGCTCACGCTCAGCAATACAGGAACTGAAGTGAAGCCTGAATATGGGGCCGTTTCATATTTTTTAAGGATGCCTGTGCTGAAAGGATTTGTGCAAGCATTTTTTTAACTTTCAGAATATTTGCGCCTGCTATAATTCTTCTCTCCTGCTCTAACTGCAAACTACTGCCATTCCGCTAAAGCCGGAGTTCATTTGACCGTTGCCTGGAACTGATATGGGCTTCATACTCTCCATACATAAGAAATGTTTTCCCTGCCGAAGGATTCCGGCAGGGAAAACATTTCAGCAGATTCTTACAATATCCATATCTGCACGTTAATCTGATCATCCGCGCTTCTGCATGCCCCGAGAAGAAAGTTTACGATAGCCTGCCAGCAGATTCTTTACAGTTTTCCGGCGACAAAAATAATCCGCTAAGGTTATCAATATAAAAACTAAAAAAATAGTTTACAAACTAAAAAAATAGTTCTATCTTTATTCTAAATAAAAAGTTCATAAAGATGAAAGAGTTAACGAAAGCAGAAGAACAGATTATGCAGATATTGTGGCAACTGGAGAAAGGGTTTGTAAAAGATGTTATTGATGAACTTCCTGAGCCCAAGCCCGCCTATAATACAGTGTCAACTATCATCAGAATTCTGGAGACAAAAGGGTTCATTGACCATGAGGCTTTTGGAAAAAGCCACCGTTATTTTCCTCTTGTAAGCAAGGAGCAATATAAAAGCTTTGCCACCGAAAAGCTTCTGACCAATTATTTCAGTAACTCTGTTGAGAAAATGTTCTCTTTCTTTGTAAAGAAGGAAAAGATTGATCTGAAGGAAGCTGATGAGATCTTAAAACTAATCGAAAACCTAAAGAATAAAAAACCATGACATGGGCAAATTATCTTCTTCAGATTAACATATATCTGATCATTCTGTACAGCTTTTATGCGGTATTCCTTAGAAACGAAACTTTCTTCAGGCTTAACAGGGTGTATCTTATAAGCTCAGGAGTACTCTCCTTCCTGATACCTTTAGCAGATGCTGAATGGGTACGCGCCCTTTTTGTCAATGAAAAGATCTATCAGGCGGCAAGTTCACTGAATGTTCTGTATTTTACCGCAAATGTAAGACAGCCAGAACAACAGAGCACTGACTGGCTTCTCATTATTTATTTAACGGGCGTTTGCATATTCTTATCAAGATTTGCCTTTCAGCTATTAAAAGTTTGCAGACAAGCGTCCGGCAATGACAGCCAGCCTTATTCCTTCTTCAGGAGGATTGTCGTTGCCGATGATCTGCCCGACAGGGATTCTATTTTAAAACATGAAATCGTGCATGTCCGCCAGTTACATTCGGCAGATATTATACTATTTGAGCTCATCTCGGCAATCAACTGGTTTAACCCGGTAGTATATTTATATAAAAAAACCATAAAGTTTATTCACGAATTTATAGCGGACGAGGCGGCCGCAAAAAATGCACAGGACTCATCAGCATATTCATTATTGTTATTAAGCACTGCCTTTGGTGTATCCCCCTCCGGTCTTTCGAACCGCTTTTACAATGAATCTTTGTTAAAACGCAGAATTCTTATGCTCCATAAATCAAAATCCAATAGAATCGCTTTAATAAAATATGGCCTTTCTGCGCCCCTTTTTCTGGCTATGGTGATCTTTTCTTCAGCAACTGTAGACAAAAATAACACCATTGAAAAAATCAGGAATGAGATCAGCAGAATAAAGGTGCTGCCTTCCGAAAACACAGGTATCGTTGCCCTCCAGGCTGTAAATTCCGGCAAATCAGCCCGGGTTGCAGACACTACAGTGAAAGCTGTGCATATGCCATTACCCTATTTATATAGCTATGTTTCCAGAAACATCATATATCCTTCGGATGCAAGGCTTAATAACATTCAGGGGGATGTTGTGGCTACGTTTACAATTACATCTTCAGGAAATTTAGAAGACATCAATATAATAAAGGGGTTAACAAATGGAGTTAACGAAGAAGTACAAAGAATTTTGAAGAAGGTGAATAATCTTGACCCTGCTGCAGCCGGAAAATATTCCTTCCGTATTAACTTCAACCTGGAGGGAACCGGATCAGAAGTGAAAAATACACCGGTAACCATCCCGGGGGACTATAAAGAATTATCTCCAATTATAATTGTTGGATATCCCAGAGCTGCATCGCCGGGCACCCGGACTTCCGGCAATGTGCCATCGGATAACGCAATTCATGACTTTGCTTCTATTGATGTAATGCCCGAGTTCAATGGGGGTATAAACGCTTTTTATCAATATGTAAGTAAAAATTATATCTATCCTGCGGAAGCGAAAAAAAATGGTGTATCAGGAAGGTTAATACTTTCTTTCGTTGTGGAAAAAGACGGGAGCCTGACTGACATCAAAACGATCAGGGACATGGGTATGGGTACCGGAGAGGAAGCAGTAAGAATGCTCAGGGATTCGCCAAAATGGAAACCGGGGATTCAAAACGGAGAACCGGTACGCGTTATGTATACAATACCGATCATGCTAAATCCCGGACAACCCAATCAAAACGTATTAAATACTCAAACTAAATTTACAGGATTGTATATTGTGGACGGAAAAGAAGTGACCCATCTCGACTTAAACAGCATTAAACCTAATGATATTGAAAAAATCGACGTCTTGAAAGGAGGAGCAGAAGCCGTCAAGGCTTACGGCGAAAAGGGGACAAATGGAGTAATAATAATTACAACTAAAAAGAAGTAATCATTCAATAATACATCAAAAGAAGAAAGCCCTGCGCTAATGCGTCAGGGCTTTCAAAGTTTCCTCCTTGCCTCGTGTCCACAAAGCTAGTGAATTTCCTCTTCTTTAAAAAATTTAGCGTTAAAATAATCGCGCCTCATTCTGTTAATGTTTGTTAAAGAAATTCCTTTCGGGCATTCAACCTCACACGCACCGGTGTTAGTACAGCTACCAAAACCTTCGGCATCCATCTGCGCAACCATAGCCTGAACACGACGATAGCGCTCGGTTTGTCCCTGGGGAAGCAATGCAAGCTGTGATATTTTAGCCGATACAAACAATGCTGCTGAAGCATTTTTACATGCAGCAACGCATGCTCCGCACTGAATACAGGTTGCAGAGTTAAAAGCTTCGTCGGCCACTACTTTAGGGATAGGAATTTCATTTGCATCAGGAACGCCGCCTGTATTTACCGAAATAAACCCTCCGGCTTCCTGGATACGATCAAATGCAGTACGGTCAACAGCAAGATCCTTTATTACAGGAAATGCTTCTGCCCTCCAGGGCTCGATAGTGATCGTTTCTCCATCACTAAAGCTGCGCATATGAAGCTGGCAGGTTGTAATGGCCTGCTTCGGACCATGGGGACGGCCATTTATGTATAACGAACACGCTCCGCAAATTCCTTCACGGCAATCGTGGTCAAAATGGATCGGATCTTCCGTCTTCTTTACCAGGCGCTCATTTACTATATCCAGCATCTCCAGGAAGGACATGTCGGGAGATACGTCATCCGCTTTATATGTTACAAATCCTCCCTTGTCGGCGGCATTCTTCTGTCTCCAGACTTTCAGGGTTAAATTCATGTTTCCGCTCATAATTATATTTTTTTAGTAGCAAGTATCAAGATTCAAGTATCAGGACCGCTCGCATATTATTATTTGTTCAAACAATGTGATATTCAAATATCATTACCTCTCCTGTAGCAAACTACCTCCTGATACCTGATACTTTATTTATAACTTCTCTGGGTTAACTTAACGTTTTCAAAAATCAATTGCTCTTTATGAAGCTCGGAAGGGACATTATCTCCCTTATATTCCCAGGCTGAAACGTAGGCAAAGTTCTCGTCATCACGTTTAGCTTCTCCTTCTTCAGTCTGACTTTCTTCACGGAAGTGGCCGCCACAAGATTCTTTACGGTCCAGGGCGTCATCTACCATCAGTTCGGCCAGCTCAAGGAAATCAGCAACGCGTCCTGCTTTTTCAAGCGACATATTCATTTCATCATTAACGCCAACCACAATTGCATTTTTCCAGAAATCTTCACGCAGCTCAGCAATCAGTCCTTTCGCTTTTGTTAAACCAGCCTCATTCCGTGCCATGCCGCAATATTCCCACATGATAAGCCCAAGATCACGATGATATTCATCAACTGTTTTGGTACCTTTCATTGAAAGGAATTTATTGATGCGGTCTTCCACTTCTTTCTTAGCCTGGGCAAAAGCAGGATGCGACTCATCTACCGGTTTTGGACCAATCCCTGCAAGATAATCGCCCAAAGTGTAAGGAACTACAAAATAGCCATCGGCCAGTCCCTGCATCAATGCCGAAGCCCCTAACCTGTTAGCTCCGTGATCTGAGAAGTTCGCTTCACCAAGACAATATAACCCGGGAACAGTGGTCATCAGGTTATAATCAACCCATAAGCCCCCCATCGTATAGTGTACCGCCGGGTAGATCCGCATGGGCGTTTCATATGGATTTTCGTCTGTAATCTGATAATACATATCGAAAAGGTTACCATACTTTGCTTCAACGGCATCTTTTCCTAACCGCTGTATAGACTCCGCAAAATCAAGAAAAACAGCTTTGCCTGTAGAGCCTACTCCTCTTCCTTCATCTGCAGCTTCCTTGGCGTTACGCGAAGCAACATCCCGCGGAACAAGGTTACCAAACGAAGGATATTTCCGTTCAAGGAAATAGTCACGGTCCTCTTCCTTTATATCAACCGCTTTAATTTCCCCTTTCTGAAGCTTTTCAGCCGTCTCTTTTGTTTTCGGCACCCACACTCTTCCGTCATTACGCAAGGATTCCGACATCAATGTTAGTTTTGACTGATGATCGCCGGTAACGGGAATACAGGTTGGATGGATTTGAGTATAGCAGGGGTTAGCAAATAATGCGCCCTTTTTGTAAGAACGCCAGATTGCTGTGGTATTACAACCCATAGCATTCGTAGACAAATAGAACACATTGCCATAACCTCCTGTACAAAGCAATACAGAATGCCCTGCAAATGTTTCTATTTCACCTGTTAACAGGTTACGGGTAACAATCCCCTGCGCTTTGCCGTCAACCGTTACCAGGTCGAGCATTTCATGACGGTTATACATTTTAACCTTCCCTTCATGGATCTGGCGGTTTAATGCAGAGTAGGCACCCAGGAGTAACTGCTGTCCGGTTTGTCCCCTTGCATAGAACGTACGTGATACCTGGGCGCCGCCAAAAGAGCGGTTGTCAAGCAAACCTCCGTATTCACGTGCAAAAGGCACACCCTGTGCTACGCACTGGTCGATAATATTATTCGAAACTTCAGCTAAACGATGAACGTTTGCTTCGCGGGCACGATAATCGCCGCCCTTAATAGTGTCGTAGAAAAGACGGTAAACACTGTCACCATCATTACGATAATTCTTAGCTGCATTAATACCACCCTGAGCTGCAATAGAATGAGCACGACGGGCGCTGTCCTGATAACAAAAAGCTTTCACATTATAGCCTAATTCAGCAAGGGAAGCAGCGGCAGAAGCACCGGCAAGGCCAGTACCTACTACAATAACAGTATACTTCCTTTTATTGGCAGGGTTAACCAGCTTAAGATCGAATTTATGTTTTGACCACTTTTCTCCCAAAGGGCCATCTGGAATTTTTGAATCTAAAATCATTTCAGAAATATTTTTTAGTCCCTAAATCGGGATGATCCATCTTATTTGAAAAAAAACACGTAAAGGGGCATGGCTGCAAAAACAGCAGGAATAATAATGCTGAACACCCAAAGCCCAAGAAAATCAATAACCGGCTTATATTTTTTATGGTCAAAGCCAAGGGTCTGGAAGCCGCTCTGAAAACCATGATAGAGATGGAACCCCATTGCTATCATTGCTATTACATAAAGCACTACATACCACCAGATCTTGAAAAGATCCATCACAATAATATTAAGGTCCTTGGCCACAACAACCTCAGTACCGGCCTGCGTATCTACATACTGCGAATAAACAAGCTCATTACCATTGTATGGCAGCTTGGTTACTTTTACCTCTTCGGGGTTGTTAAGGCTTGTCTCATATTTGATAAACGGTAAGCCTCCCCAGTGGTATTCTGCCCAGAAATTACTCATGTGCACTACTATGAAGATTAAAAGAATGGTTCCAAGGATCCCCATATTTCTTGAACTCCAGGTACTGTTTGCCGAACCCTTATAAACGGCATAGCCAACTTTCCTGGCTTTGCTGTTCCTGATGGTTATAATCAGCGCGTACACGGCATGGAATACTATGGATAAATACAGGAGATATGAAACGATTTTAATGGGTGGAAAATGCGTCATAAAATGCGAATACACATTAAACGCCATTCCATCATCATGTTTAAATAATTGTAAATTTCCGAGAAGATGAACAATGAGGAACAGGCATAAAAACAGCCCTGTTAAACTCATTATCAATTTCTTCCCTAACGTCGACGAGAAAGCTTTAGTGAAACTGCTCATTACCTTTCATTATTGTTAAGTGGTACAAAAGTATTATTATAGCCACAATATTATAACCTATTTTGTTATCTCTATGCTTATTTAATTTATTTAGAAACGATCTAAGATTGCAGTAATTTAATTTTATCCTTAATAATAGCAAAAACAGCAGAGGGTTTGTCAATTTCCAGGCAACAATTACCGGTAAACCGCCCGAAAGCCGGCAAAACAGCCTGGGTTTTGCCAAAATAAAAACACGGGAGAATCAGCGACTGACGGCCCCTCCCTCTCAATCTCACTGCCGGATGAATATGCCCGCTTATTACATACCTTCCGGTATTATTTAAGACGTCGGGTTTTACCGGTTCATGTGTAAAGGTGAAAGGCGGAAGATATAATTCCCCGTAAAGGCTAAAGCCGACCTGATGATAATAGTCGTCGTGAAGGATATCATGATTGCCACGAACCAGGATCATAGTTACTGAAGGGAAGAGTTCCCTCCATAGCTGAAACCATGTCCAGTCATTATTAAACTCACTATGGAAAAGGTCGCCGAGAAAAATTACTTTCCGCGGGTTTAAACCGTTAATAAGATCGGAAAGAACTGCAAGGTCTTCCTGTTCAAGCGGGCGGGGTATAGCAATTCCTGATTTACGAAAATGCCCTACTTTCCCAATGTGAAGGTCTGTAACTATCAGGGTCTTTTCTTCCTCCCAATACAGTGCCTTTTGAGGAAACATGATCAAATGCTGGCCCAGGAACTGAAGGCCCTTACCCATTTCTATCATAATACAAACTTAGGAAAACTTAATTAATATGTATTCTGCAGATCCTCTCTTTAAATGAGTTCAAGACATTCTTAAAGAAAAAAAGGCCATCCGGTGAATACGGATAGCCTTTTTAATGCTATTATACTAAACAATATACTTACTGAACCATCGGGAAAGACATCATGATCCTGGAGCCGTCAGTTGAAATGCCGGTAATCCGAATCATATTGTTCCTGCCTGCAGAAAGGGCGGCATCAATATCATCGACTTTATTAATTGGCTTGTCGTTGATCCCTGTAATAATGGTTCCCTTTTCGATTCCGAAGTTGGAGAACAATCCGCCGTCGCGCACATCTGCTACAACTACACCTGAATTAATCTTATACCGTTGTTTCTGAACACCTGAAACCGGGGCAAAGCTGGCTCCGAGGGCATTATACAACTCTTCAGCAGACTTATTGTTTACTGCCGCTTTCAATGTTTCTTCCCCTTTCAAAGTGGCTGTTGCATTATGACTTTTACCATCACGGGTATAGGCCAACTGAACCTTATCGCCCGGACGTTGTCTGGCAATTTTTTCTGCAAACTCAGAAGATGATGATAATGCAGCACCATTAATACTGGTGATGATATCTCCCTCCTTTAATCCCGCTGCTGCTGCTGCGCTGCCAGGCTGAACACCCGTTACGTAAACACCTTTTACGCTGCCTGGATTAATCCCTTTTTCTTTGAAGAACTGATCTTCAGTTGTCGGGCCCGGATAACTTACACCCAGGTAACCTCTTCTGACAGCGCCGAACTTAATAAAGTCGTCCATGATCTTTTTAGCAAGATTAACAGGAATTGCGAATCCATAACCGGCATAGTAGCCTGTCTGGGAAGCTATGGCGGCATTTATACCAATCAATTCGCCGCGTGTATTAACCAGTGCACCGCCGCTGTTTCCCCTGTTGATGGCAGCGTCAGTTTGAATGAACGATTCGATGGCCGAGCTAACTTTGGGGGTCTGCCGCCTGTTATAATAATCTTCCTGACTTGGCTGATCAATAATACCAATACTACGGCCTTTGGCACTTACTATGCCGGCAGTAACAGTAGTATTCAATGTAAGAGGATAACCTACCGCCAGAACCCACTCCCCGACCTGTACATCATCGGAATTCCCAAGTTTCACTACAGGCAAGTGAGAAGCAGTCACTTTAATAAGTGCTAAATCAGTATTGGGGTCGCGGCCTATCACTTTAGCCTGAAACGACCGCTTATCCGGAAGAATTACTTCAATTTTAGTGGCATCTTCCACTACGTGGTTATTCGTTACAATATAGCCATCATCAGATACAATCACCCCTGAACCCGATGCCATTGCCGGTGCTCTCTGGGTATTCCGCGGCCCGCCGAACCAATCCCTGAACATGTCTTCAAAAGGGTCTCCATTGCTGCCACCACCCTGAGATTTAGACGAGCCTCCCCCGTAGGTAGTTTCTATATGCACCACAGCAGGAGTTACTGCTGCTGCCGCCTGAACAAAATCCACATCGCCGGCAGAAGAAACACTCATTGGATTATTTGCAAAATAAACCTTCTGCCTGTCTTCTATACTTGTTTTATCGGTGTTATTATTTTCAATAAGCTTATAACCGCCTATTGCTACTGCGCCACCGAAAATTGCAGTAAGAAGTGTAATTCCTATCTTTTTCATACTCAATTTTTTTCTATATTATGCGTGTTATTATGAAATCAAAAGTAATACCACTGAAACTGTATATGCAACTTCTTAGTACTTGTTTTTGTGTTAAAAAATGTTAAACCCGAAAGACATCAGACATGAAATATCAGACATGGGCGGCTAAAACTGGCATTATTAATGGGCGATTCCTTATATTTATCACCATATTTCTGATTGCTCATGTCGCACTTCTCATATCTCCAAGCTCCGCTGCACTTTTATAAATACCAGGGTGCAGGAAACGATTTTATACTAATTGACAACCGGAATAACGCATTTAATCACCATCAGCCGGCGATTATTGCTTCCCTGTGTGATCGCCGTTTTGGTATTGGAGGCGACGGCATGATGTTTCTTCAGCACACAGAAGGGTATGATTTTGAAATGGTATACTATAATGCCGATGGAAACCCCAGCAGTATGTGCGGAAACGGCGGCCGGTGCATTGTTGCTTTCGCCAAACTACTGAATATCATAAAAGAAGAAACTAACTTTTTGGCAGTAGACGGGCATCATTATGCCAAAATTTCAGAGACAGGCAATTGGGTAAGCCTTCAGATGATAGATGTTGAAAATATAAGCTCAGATGGAGACGCCTTTGTACTTAACACAGGCTCTCCTCATTATATAACCTGTTCATCAGACCTGGCGGGAAAAGACGTTTTTAACGAGGGGCGAAAGATCCGCTACAACGAGAGATACAGCGGAGAGGGGATCAACATCAATTTTGTTGAAGACAAGGGAGACCATTACTTTGTCAGAACTTACGAACGCGGTGTTGAAGATGAAACTTATGCCTGCGGTACGGGTGTTACTGCAGTGGCCCTGGCAATGGCCAAAAAGAAAAACCTGCAAGGTGAAGTTAACACCAGAATTAAAGTTTTGGGGGGAGACCTGAATGTACGGTTCAGATCTGACGGTCAAAGATTCACAAACATCTTTCTTGAAGGACCGGCAGAATTTGTTTTTGAAGGAACGATCGGGGTTTAAGTAATAAGTTGTAAGAACAAATCGCCTGAAAATCTTTATTTTATAAAAAAGTACCAGGTCATTTTATCTTTAATATAGCACTGGTATCACTGGCAGGAGGCTTAATTGTATCCTCATCGATATCTCTGTTGGACCCTCTTGGAATTGGGCCGCGTCCTCCCGGTTCTACCGATTTCTGAACACCGCTGCATGCCAGCAGAGAAACACAAACAATAACCGTTAAAAGGAATTTCCAGGTTTTCATAGTATTAAGTATTAATATATTAGTTATTTCATGGAATCAATGAGACCGCTTCGCTAAGTTCACCCTGTTTTATAAGCTTCTGAAAATGCTCATGATGGTTTCATCCTGACCTGTTCTCCTCTTAACAATCAGCATAGCAGGCAGTTTCAGAAAAAATACATTTGCTCAGCCGTATCCTTTATAAAAAAAGTACTTTTGCAGGTCTAACAATTATTTTTATGCATAGAACACATACTTGCGGTGAATTAAGTCTTAATGATCTGGGTAAAGAAATTACCCTTGCCGGCTGGGTTCAGAAGTCCCGGGACCTTGGGGGCATGACCTTTGTCGATGTCAGGGACCGTTATGGAATTACCCAGTTGCTATTCAATATGGATGAAAATTCAGATTTATGTGCACAGGCCCGTCAGTTGTCCCGCGAATTTGTAATAAAAGTTACGGGGCAGGTTGTTGAACGGTCTAATAAGAATCCTAAAATGTCTACAGGCGACATTGAAATTAAAGTGTCAAAACTTGTCATTCTGAATACTGCAAAACTTCCCCCCTTTCTTATTGAAGATGAAAGCGACGGCGGCGACGATTTGCGAATGAAATACCGTTATCTTGACCTTCGCCGCGCTCCCGTAAGGAATAACCTTATCCTGCGGCATAAAGCTGCCCAGGAAGTGCGAAAGTTTCTCGACGCCCAGAATTTCCTGGAAATAGAAACTCCGGTCCTGATAAAATCCACGCCCGAAGGAGCGCGTGATTTTGTGGTACCAAGCCGCATGAATCCAGGTGAGTTTTATGCGCTGCCACAATCGCCTCAGACTTTTAAGCAGCTATTGATGGTTTCAGGGATCGACCGTTATTTCCAGATCGTAAAATGCTTCAGAGATGAAGACCTGCGTGCCGACCGCCAGCCGGAATTTACGCAGATCGATTGCGAAATGGCATTTATTGAACAGGAAGACATCCTGAATACATTTGAAGGGCTGATCCGTCATCTGTTTAAAGCATTAAAGGGAATCGAGCTCGAAATTGTACCGCGCATGTCATTTCAGGACGCCATGCGGATGTATGGTTCAGACAAACCTGATACACGTTTTGGAATGCTTTTTACCGAACTGAATGAACTTGTTAAAGATCACGGCTTTCCGGTTTTCGACAATGCTGAACTGGTAGTAGGTATTAACGCCGCGGGCTGTGCCCACTATACCCGTAAACAACTGGATGAGTTAACTGATTTTGTTAAGCGTCAGCAAATTGGAGCAACAGGATTGGTTTACTGCAGATATAACAGCGACGGCACTTTGAAGTCATCAGTAGATAAGTTCTACAATGAGGATGAATTAAAGAAATGGGCAACCGCATTTAATGCAGAACCGGGTGACCTGATGCTGATCATGGCAGGACCGGCTGAAAAGGTGCGGAAACAATTAAATGAGCTCCGCCTGGAGATGGGAAACCGGCTGGGCCTGCGTGATAAAAACAAGTTCTCCCCTTTATGGGTAGTCGATTTTCCTTTGCTGGAATGGGATGAAGAAACAGAGCGTTATCATGCCATGCACCATCCGTTTACTTCTCCCAAACCGGAAGATATTTCCCTTCTGGATACTAATCCCGGAGCCGTAAGGGCAAATGCCTATGATATGGTAATAAACGGAACAGAAGTTGGCGGCGGATCTATCCGCATCCATAACCGGGATCTCCAGGCCCTTATGTTCAAACATCTTGGGTTTAGCCAGGAAGAAGCGCAGAAGCAGTTTGGCTTTTTAATGAATGCTTTTGAGTTCGGCGCTCCGCCACATGGGGGAATTGCTTTCGGGTTCGACCGTCTGGTTTCAATTTTCGCAGGGCTCGACTCCATCCGTGATGTTATTGCTTTTCCTAAAAACAATTCAGGAAGAGATGTAATGATTGATTCTCCGGCTACAATTTCTGAAGAGCAATTGAAAGAACTGAGCATCAGAACAACCGTTTAAAATATTCATACCGAAACATTGTTCCTGTAAATTTAGAACCGGATTAAAACACCGGTAAAAAACAGAGGCTTCTCACAAAAGAAGCCTTTGCTTTTACAATGGTTTACATCCAGATGCTATGTCAAGAGAATGACTTATTCCATTTTATACAATAAATCATTTCGACAAGCATCCCGGACGATCTGTACTTATAACTTATTACTTACAACTTAACACTAGCCTAATATCCGCAACAGATATTGCCCATACCCGCTCTTTATCAAAGGTTCTGCTGCAATTCTCAATTTGTCTGCCGAAATAAAGCCCATACGATAAGCCACCTCTTCTATACAGCCAATTTTAAGCCCCTGCCGCTCTTCAATTACCTGAACGAACTGTCCGGCCTGCATTAACGAATTAAAGGTTCCTGTATCAAGCCAGGCTGTTCCACGGCTAAGAACACCAACTTTCAGTTTTTCCTTTTTAAGATACTCTTTATTAACGTCTGTAATCTCATATTCGCCCCTTACAGACGGCTTTATATTCTTAGCTATTTCAACAACAGAATTATCATAAAAGTAAAGACCGGGAACTGCATAGTTAGATTTTGGATGAGAAGGCTTTTCTTCAATAGAGATCACCTTATTATTCTTATCGAACTCCACCACCCCATAACGTTCCGGATCAGACACCGGGTAAGCAAAAACAACTCCCCCGTCCGGCTCATTTAACTCCTGCAGCAGAACAGAGAGCCCATCTCCATAAAAAATATTATCGCCCAGAATCAATGCTACATTATCCTCACCTATAAATTCCTCACCTATCACAAAAGCCTGAGCGAGGCCATTAGGCTGATCCTGCACCTTATAAGAAAAATTACAGCCAATACGCGACCCATCACCCAAAAGCTTCTCAAAACCAGGCAGATCATGAGGGGTAGAAATAATCAGAATATCTCTTATTCCTGCAAGCATTAAAATCGATAGGGGATAATAGATCATAGGCTTATCGTAAACCGGCATCATTTGTTTACTGGTTGCCAGTGTAAGCGGATGCAATCTTGTTCCCGAACCGCCTGCCAGTATAATTCCTTTCATATATTTTTGAGGCTATTAGCTTTTAGCATTGGGCTATCAGCTACATTTACTATTAAATATTAATATATAATTATCTTACCTTTACCTGTTAATATTTTTTCACCTTTCACCTTTCACCTTTCACCTTTCACCTTTCACCTTTCACCTTTCACCTTTCACCTTTCACCTTTCACCTTTCAACTTTCAACTTTCAACCTTCAACCTTCAACCTTCAACTTTCCAATGCACACTTCCAGACTGTCCCTCCAGTAAGGGATATCAAGGGCAAATGTATTTTTTATCTTTGTCTTATCCATTACAGAAAATGCCGGTCGTGCTGCTTTAGTAATATATTCAGTTGTTTTAACTGGTTTCAGCTTAACGACGGTGCCACTTATATCAAATATCGCTTTTGCAAAATCATACCAGGAAGCTGTCCCTTCATTACTGTAGTGATAGATTCCGTATTCTTCAGAACCTGATTCAATAATATTGAAGATGGTTTCAGCAAGATCGATAGCATACGTTGGCGTACCTATCTGATCAGCTATTACGCCAACTTCGTCCCGTTCCTGCCCTAAACGGAGCATTGTTTTCACAAAGTTATTCCCATACTCTGAATACAGCCAGCTTGTACGAAGAATAAAATACTTATGAATAGTTCCCGATATAGCAGCCTCACCCTGCAGCTTGGTGAGCCCGTAAATATTCAGGGGCTTAGGCTGATCCGTCTCCGTCAGAAGCTTAGGGATAGTTCCTTCAAAAACAAAATCGGTAGAAACATGAATCAGCGTAGACTGGCGGGGACGACAGAGTGCTGCAAGATTTGCAGGTCCGTCCCGGTTTATCTTACGGGCGAGATCAACTTCATCTTCAGCCTTATCTACCGCTGTATAAGCAGCACAATTTATAACATATGCAGGCATTTCATCGGCAAATATTCCGGCTAATAATTCTTTATTAAGGATATCCGCTTTTTCCTCAGGAAGAAAAGATATATTGGTGATGTTTTTTTTTGCGGCAACATATTTCAGACATTGGCCTAGCTGTCCGGATGCTCCAAAAACAATTATATTCCCTTTTTTTCCCTGCAGGTAGGAGTTGCCACTTGCTTCTGAAGGAAGATCCGGGTTGTGTAAATTATTCATGCCCTAAAGATACCAATGATATTAAATAACTAAAGAACTTCTACGGCCTGGTCCAGTTCATTATACCATTCTTCTCCATATTTCCGGATCAAAGGTTCCTTTAAGAATTTGTAAACAGGTATCTTAAGCTGGTCCCCGAAAGAACATGCTGGCTTGCAGATATGCCATCTGTCGTAATTTAATATATCAAAATCGGGATATGCAGTAACACGGACCGGATATAAATGGCAGGAAACCGGCTTCTTCCAGTGAATCTTACCCTCTAAAAAAGCCCGTTCTATGGCACATTTACTAATGCCATTCTCCCAGATAACATACGCGCATTCTTTATTACCATCAACACAGGGAGTAGTATAATCACCTTCAAAGTCTCTCACCCAGGTTCCATTCTGCTCTATAGTTTCTATCCCCTTCGCGGTCATATAAGGTTTTACCTCAGGATAGATCTCTTCGAGTACCTTCAGTTCGCTTTTCTCAAGGGGCGCGCCGGAATCACCTTCTACACAACAGGCACCCTTACACTTATCAAGATGGCACACAAAATTCTCACTTAAAACATCCTCATGCACTAGAGTGTGCTGTACTTCAATCATAGCCTTTTTCCGGTTTGAAATGCAAAGTTCGGAATTATTTTGCTTATAGCATCATTTTCCCCTGACACGTAAGAGCAAACGTATCTAAAAGTGATGATAATGGTGATAAAATTTTAATTTTAGCGATGTTTCAGAGTTGTTCTGCCCATATCTGAAATGCTGCTATCATCATTCTGTACCTGTACCGGACAGCCCGGGCACAGGTATGTCTGCAAACGAAGCAGTTCAGCAGGGTTACGCTGTGTGTTCGGCAGGTTTTCAGAACAGGGTCAGAAACATGCTACACCACGAAACCCAACTCCCGGCAATATCTCCGGCCATTCAGATCTTCCGGGAAAGGCGTAAGGGTTAATAAAAGAAAGCTAATATTTCAGACCTTTAGCAGAAGTAATTTCAAGCGTTACCGAACCAACAAGGATCTCAACCTGTGCTTTCACGGGTATCCTGTTTCCGTCATCGGTGATCCACAGATAAAGCTTGCTGTCCTTTCGGAAAATCCTGCCGGGCTTTATCGATGGATTGAATTTAAGGCAGTTAAAGGTACCGATAGAAGTTTTAACCTGTTCTCTTCCCATATAGGTTATTTGCAGTTCAGAGACTTCATCATCCAGAAAATAAGGAATAGTAAAACGTGTTCCTATACGCACGTTATTAAGATCAAGGCTCCTGGCAAAATAGAAAGCGGAAACCAGGTCAAAAGTCTTATCCTTACCAGCAAAAGTGCCTTTGTTACCAACTACTTTATTTTGATCCTGATAGAACCGCACTCTGTCATTACGACGGTAATTGGCCTCGCGGATATTTTCGGTATAAAAATAAGGGATCAGCTCAGTACGGTCGATATATGAATCATAGCGGTTTCTGACTTTATAAAACAGGTTGAACGACGCAGCCGTTTTTCCCTGGGCCACGAGATGAAAAACTGACTTGTTCTCGAACTTCACATCCGAATCGAGAACATTTAAGGTAGCTTCAGCGGCAGTAATAAATCCGTATCTCAATCGATATTTCAGCTCCTCTCCGGGCTTAAAAGCCTGCTCTTTACGGTTTTCAAGCTGTTGGCTATAAGTAACCTGTGAAAAGGTACAGAGAGCAAACAGAAATAATAATTTTCTCATATTAATCGACAGTCAATTCTATTGAGACATAACAATTACAGGTAATTTTTTCCAATCCTGATGAGCTAAGTAAGCCTAACTATTGATTGCGAATACCCGTCCACTAATCTTTGCGCTTAAAAATTGGCACAGTAGAACAGGGTTCGCCATACATTATGCTTTTAGCAACCGCTGTCAGTTTCGCCGTTAGTTTAACATAGGCAGAAACCGGGACTGCAATATCTCCACATCCTTTTATAACGATTCGCTGATCTCTATAGTTTTCTATATCTAATTTTTCTATTGCCCGTTCAAAAATAACGTTTTCAAGTATTTCCGGACTACCAAATACTACATTATCAGCATAAGGGGCCATTCTGTTAGCTAAGAGCATGTATGCCCAGGTTGGCACTACAGCGTCGGCAGAGCACGTAACTGCAACATTTTTTCCCTGATATTGCGTCCAGTCGTGCTGCTTAACAAATTCACGGAAATCTTTTTCTTTAAGGATTAATCCATGAAACAGGTTATCTTTTATATCATAGACTACCCGTTCCCCGGAAGGAAATAAACCGGCAAGATCAAAACTGATCAGCCCGCTCTGAGCAACCTTGTTAGTAATATTTTCCTGTATATCCATCTCAATTTAATTAAAAAACCAAACGGCAAAGTTGCGTACTAATTAATCAAAATGTATAAGTTTAAAGTAAAAAACCTGAACCCCTCATATTGTTTTAAGCGGCTGTGCATTAAACAAAAAAGGCCCGGGGGAAAGCCGCCGGACCTTTTTTGTTTAATTACCTGATTAAAAGAACTTCAAACGGTAATCTTTGATCTTTGCTTTATCACGCAATACATCCAGCACCTGACCCTGGGCTCTCTGATCCAGCGACTGCGACATCTGCTGTTTCTGGCTAAAGGTATTGGTTAACGGGGCAGGGTTGGTAAATCCGTTTACCTGTACCACATAAACTCCCTGTTCTCCTTCTATCACTTTGGAAAGTTTACGTGGTTCCAGCCCGAACACTGTGCCTACCACTTTGTTTTCCTGGGCTATTCCCGGAATAATCGGATTGGCAAATACAACATTTTGTACTGGTTGCACCGGCCTGCCGGCTTTTGCAGCTACCTGATTGATGGAAGATGAGCCGGCAAGAGCTTTTTCCATCTTTTCCGTAAGTATACGAGCCTTCACAAGGTTACGAACCATTGGTTCCATTTCTTTTTTAACTTTCTCAAGCGGAAGGATCCCTTCTTTCCGTATATCTGTCAGCCTGGCAACAACGTAACTGTTCTGCATTTCAAATATCTTATCTGAAATATCTCCTTCGCCTGCTTCAAATACCCAGCGGACAAGTTCGCGTGGATTATCCAGCCCCGAAATGGTTGACTGGGAAGGGGCAATATTTTCTGCTACCAGTTTCTTAAGCTTGTCTTTGTCGATCCGCTCATCAAATGATTTTGCATCTTTCACCCCGCTCAGAAATGCTGAAGCTTTAGAATATGCAGACTGCTGAGTTTGATTACTGCTGATCACTGCTTTATCCAGCAGGGCCACTTTAGCTACTTTGGAAGAACCAACCTGTTTATCAATTCTTATAACATGAACTCCATATTGGGTGGTAATAACCTTCAGGTCTCCGGGTTTACCATCAAAAACAGCCTCTTCAAAAGCCGGGATCATCGAGCCCCTTCCAAAGGTACCAAGATCGCCGCCTTTGTCTTTAGTTCCATCGCTTCCAAATTTTGCTGCCAGTTCTGCAAAGTTTCCGCCTTTGCGCACCAGGTTCAGAATAGAATCGCCCATTGCCTTTGCTTTGTCTAATCCGCCAACAGCGGCCGGATTAATTAAAATGTGGCTTGCTTTTACCGAATCGGGGCTCATCCTTACATCTGTAACCTTAGCCAGTTTAAAAGCACCGTTACTGAAAACAGGGCCTATTACTGTGCCCACGGGCGCCTTAAATACTGCCGAATCAAGCGCAGGATCGAGCTGCCCTTTCTTCATATAGGTAACAGGTGTTTTAGTGTCTGAATTAACACTTACAAACAGTGAGTCGTTTGTTGTAGTTCTGAAGTCTGCAGCCAGTTTATTAATATGCTGAAGTGTTGCTGCTGAATCTGTTTTCGACGGACTTGCATCAAAAACAACATAATCAAAACTCCGTGATTCAGATTTATTCAAGAACTTCTTTTTATTCTTATTATAATATTCACGATAGTCATCATCAGTAAGAGTAACTTTATTATCCGGTACCGATGAGTATTCCAGATTTACATAATTAAAACTTGCCAGCTTATTACGCTGAGCATAATCTTCACGGGCTTCCAGGGAAGTTACATAAATACTGTTTCTCACAAGGTTATTGTACTTCTGAAACAGACGGTTCCGTTTAAGAGAAAGCAGGAAATTGCCCCATTGCTCGCTCATCGGGTTAGCATCTCCCTGCGTTGCAATATTACTAAGGAAAGCATTAAGCTGAGACCTGTTGATTTCCCCGGTGTTAGGATCGCCAAAAGCCTGTACAACCTGCGGGTCGGGGTTCTTTCCGGTGATCATATCATTAATTTCAGTCTTACCTACTTCCAGGCCAAGCCGCTTAACCTCTTTATCAAGGAGGATTTCAGAGACTGTTTGGTTCCATGTATTTTCAACAACGTAAGAAGTCATTTGAGGATTAAGGCTGGATTGCCCCATCTGCTGCTTAAAGTTTGCTTCATTCTGATCAACCTTAGCCTTAAAAGCATCTATGTCGATTGGTTCACCGGCAACTTCTCCCACCGTAGTCCTGTCTCCCTTTAAAAAAGGGCTGCCGAGCTTTATCGCATCACCAGCTAAAAAAGCAACTATTGCCAAACCGATGGCACCTATAAGGATGGAGCCTGCACGGTTTCGCAAAAAATTCATTATTCCCATATATTCTAAACTTTATTCTGTATTCTAAAAGAGGCGCAAGATACAATTTTTAAAAAAAATACGAACAGAAATTATTCTCTGAATATTTTAGAAATCACTGTATTAAATTGCCGCCTGATGGAAAATTACCAGTAGCCTGACTTAACTCCCAATGCTTGAAATTTTCGTCGCTGCTAAAACCGTTTCCAAATACGATATTTCCGTTAGGCTGAGTAATAGTCACGAGCTTTGTTGAGTAAACAGGTTTTTTTTGCTTTGGATCCCAAATTAATTCATCTGATTTAAAGATATCTCCTTTAATGCTTGTTCCAACCACGTTTTTTCGCATTTCAACAACATGGCTTTGCTGGTGCATAATGGCATAATCAGAGACGATCCTGCTGCTTTCCTTCTGATTTTCATCCAGGAAAATGACTGTAGCCCCTTTCGGCATTTCAAAATAGCCATTTGCGGTTTTGGTGTTATAACCGTTAAGAAGGGGGGTTAGCACTTTTGCTTTTACAACAGCAGAATCACTGTAAATAATTTCCACTCCCAAAGATTTATCGACCTGCGCAGATTGCCCTTTAGCGGCTATTTTTTCTACATCTTTCAGATCGTTCTCACAGGAGCTGAGGAAAAAACATGCCGAAATACTTAACAGGCCTATAACACAAATCCCTTTCAAAACTAATCAAATTTATACCGGCGGAACCACTGATCGTTAAGAGTAAATCCAATATGGAGGTTAATATAACGCTCACGCACCAGGTTATTTGATTCTGTACCCCTCTGACCCAGCTCTGCAGCTAAATTAATTTTATAAAAAGTTGTACGTGTAGGGCTTGCCTGCAGCGGGAATCCAAAGCCAAATGTTATGGCCATATCGTTAATGTCTGTGTTGTGGTCGTTGATGTACCCTTTATTGTAGCTAAACCCTAAACGATAATCGATCACCTTTAAATAACTTCCCACAGAATTTATGTCGGGGGTAATCTGTCCGCCAACAGCTACACCATAAGAGTTCTGTATATAGTCGGGTTTTACCTTGCCTTCGCGGTAATCGTCCCATTGGCCTAATTTAAAATCGGCTCCTAAAAGCCATTTGTTAGCTTTTTCTATGGTAAATCCTGCCGTATGCATCATCGGCAGCTTTAAAGTAGTACTGGATGTACCTGAAAGACCGGCAGTATCTGCAGCGATTTCTTCTACGCCGTCGCTGCCCTTGAGATAACGTGTAAAAATAGTATTGACATCTAAATTAAGCCTGGAGGAAGCACTTCCTGAGTATCCGAGTGTCAGCTTAACTTTAGGCGATAAATTTGCATAATATTGTAACCCGTAATCAAAATTAAGCCCCCCTACGCTGGTGCTGCTTTGTTCGCGGGTATTATATGCTGTATAATCATTAGGAAATTCAAGTGAGGCGCTTTTTTCAAGCTTTCCAAAAATATAGGCGACATTTGCCCCCAAGCTTAAATGCCGGCCAAGTTGAAACCCATATCCCAGGTAGGCTTTTGAAAGGCCGCCGTCTCCGCTGTAAATATGATCCACGGAATTGGTATCCAGCTTGCTTTTCTCCCTTGTCTGATATCCAAGACTACTGAACGGAACGATCCCGAAGCTCATGGCTGACTTTTTAGAAACGGGAATACCAAATACCAGATGACTTAAAGATCCGGTAAAATCTCCTTCGGAGGCGCCTTTCTGCGATCTGTTAAGAAACTCCGTTGAAAGACCTGCGTCAAAAGTTGTCAGCAGAATAGACGAATAAGAAGCCGGGTTGGCAAGGTTTACATTACTATAAGCCCCCGGTCTGCGCAATCCTGCAGAAATCCCTCCCATAGCGCGGTTCTGTGGAAGAAGGGGTGCATTTAACAAGCCAAGCCCGTATTGCGAATACGTAGACCCTGTTGTGGTTTGCGACCAGGCGTTTAAACTGCTGGCCAAAATGCAAAGAAAAAATATATTTTTTAAAAATCTACTCATTATAATACTGATGAATAACTTCGTTTAAACCAATAAGAACCAAATCGGGTTCGGCTTGCACATTGCGCGCAAAGATGCTATTTTTCAACTGTCTATCAAAAAAATTAACATCGCCTCCACAAAGAAGCACTTTCAGACCGGGCCAATTTTTATAATAGTGGCTAATAAATCCGCTTACTTCGAAAACAATTCCCTTAACAACCCCTGCCATTAATGCACTTTCCGTGTCGCGTCCGTAATCTTCATTAAATGATTCATCAAACTCAATCAACGGAAGTTTTTCTGTAAAAGCATTCATCGCTTTAAAGCGCATCCTGATCCCGGGAGAGATATTTCCGCCCCAGTAATTACTTTTGCTGTCAACCAGATCATACGTAATACAGGTGCCTGCATCTATAACAAGACAGTCAGACTCGGGGAATAAAAAATGAGCTCCAATTACTGCGGCATACCTGTCGGGGCCTAAAGTAGCCGGGGTTTTATAATGATTTACCAAACCTGCCGGAATACCCGTATTAAAACGTAAATACCGGCAGTGTTCCTGCAGAAATAATTCAAGGATTTTAACATCCTGCCTTACTGTAGAAACAATAGCATTTTCAGGCTGGTATTTCCTGACCAAGCTGCCCACAACGTCAATATCAGCAGTTTGCGAAACTTTTAATTCTTTCAACTCCCGGTTATTAAATAATGCAATCTTGGAAAAGGTATTCCCAATATCAATAACCAGGTTACTCATTAAATATGAACAGTTATCAGGATTCCCTTGTTACATACGCCGGCAATATTCTCTTTAACAAGCTCCCGGCCTGGGGCTTGCTCAGGAACGCAGATGCTGCCCTGATCACAACTGGAACCAAAAAAAAAGACAACTCCGAACTTCATGACACAAAACTATTTAAATTTTGATTGCCCCGCATCTTTTATTTTGTTAAAAAAGGTTAATTATAATGGGTTGTGGGTTGCGGGTTGTGGGTTGCGGGTTGCGGGTTGAAGGTTGCGGGTCGAAAGTTGAAAGAACCCCGCCAATAGTTGAAGGTTGCGGGTTGAAGGTTCCAGGTTGCAGGAACCCTTGAAGGTTTGTTTCACAGTATCATCAACTTAGTCCCTTAAACCTCCAGATTGCAACCTGCAACTTTCAACTTTCAACCTTCAACCTGCAACTTTCAACCTGCAACCTTCAACCTGCAACCTTCAACCTGCAACTTTCAACCTGCAACTTTCAACTATCAACTCCTCTACACCAACTGAAAATAGATAATAACCCCTGCAAGAAGAATATAAAGGCTTTCGTAGAACCAGCGCTTTCCGGCATTGGTAAAGAAGTGGGCCATAAAAACAGAGACGGACGGTACAACCAGCAGGAAATGATAGATATTGTATTCCTTCTTCAGATAAAAAGAAA
>JAATFW010000192.1 GCA_015654985.1 Sphingobacteriales bacterium
CAACCTTCAACCCACAACCTTCAACCTTCAACCCGCAACCCGCAACCCGCAACATATCCACCGCCTTCGGCACTCCCGTACCCGCTTTTTCCGGAATAATTTCAAGGTTTGACATGCCAGAAACAGAAGGTACCCGCGGATCTATAAGGATTTTCCTTGCCCGCGCAGGAACATAATTAATAAGACCAGCAGCGGGATAGACAACCAGGGAAGTTCCGACAATCATGAAAATATCCGCATCAGAACATACTTTTGCCGCTTTTTCAATCATAGGCACCGCCTCTCCAAACCAAACCACATGAGGGCGTAGTTGCGAGCCCAGTTCGCACTTCTCCCCTTTCTTCAGTTCCCAGCCTTTGATATCATATACCAGATTTGGGTTTAAGCTCGACTGCGATTTGGTGATGATGCCGTGCAGGTGAATAATGTTAGTCGACCCCGCACGCTCATGAAGATCATCAATATTCTGCGTTACAATCGTTACATCATAATCTTTTTCAAGCGAAGCAAGGGCCAGGTGTGCAGCATTGGGCACCGCTTCAAGTACCGCTTTGCGGCGCATATTATAGAAGTGCTGCACCAGGTCCTGGTTTCTCTCCCAGGCTTCAGGAGTAGCCACATCATTTACGTCATACCCTTCCCATAAACCATCAGAATCACGAAACGTATTCAATCCGCTTTCCGCGGAGATGCCCGCGCCGGTCAATACAACAATTTTAGATTTCATTATCAGAGATATTCAGATCAGACCACAGCCGGAAAAAATCCCGCTGTTTAAATCTGACAAATGTACATGAAGTTTTTTAAGCTGCACACAGACGGATAAAAATAGTACCCGGGTTGACCTTGCTCTATGTACCCTGAATTATTTATAGGAGAAACTTAGATAATTGCTTTATATCCAAAATACATCAACTACCTATAAAAACAATTTATTTACATCATCTGTTCTTAAAAGCGTTCATGAGTGCTTACGCTTTATCGGTCTCTCATCAGCCTTTGAGAAACAGTTTTATAGATGAAAATTACGGATAATCAGATTGAAATGCCTTAATATTGTCGTCTGTTAAAAAATTCTATTAAAAACAACAATGAAGAAACCAGACAGTATAATTTTTGATATGGACGGCACCCTCTGGAACCCGATGGACTTATATACAGAAGCGTGGAACGCGGGATTAAAAGAAGCAGGAGTACAAAAGACACTGACGAAAGACGATCTGAAGCCCCTGATGGGCGTTGAAGGCAAAAAAGTATTAAACATTATCCTCCCTGAATATAGCGAACAGGAGCAGAAAGAAATTTATGAAAAGGTAAACCAGTTGAGAAGCCGGCTCATTACAGAAGGAAAAGGTTATATTTTTGAGGGAGTGCCCGAAGGATTAAAACAGCTTTCAGAAAAGTATAAGCTGTTCATTGTAAGTAACTGCCCCGAAGGACTGATCGTTCTGTTTATGAACAGGGCCGGCATCAGCCCCTATATTACCGATGAAATGGCCTATGGCGTTAACCATCAGCCCAAATATCACAACATAGGCCTGCTGACGAAAAAACACAACCTGCAGCAGCCCGTATATGCAGGCGACACGGATATAGACCGCGGGCAAAGCGAAAAAGCCGGGATACCCTTTGTCTTTTTAACCTACGGCTTCGGCGATACAGAAAAGTATGATCTTAAATTCGACGACTTTGAAAGCCTGACAAAGCACTTTATGGATCTTCAGTAATACAAAAGCGGCAGTCTAAAGTCCCGCTTAACGTAAGGTACCGGATATCAGTCAAATGAAGCTGTATCATAAATCGCCTTTCATGAAAAACCGATGAAAGATTGTTAATTTCTGCCGTTTTTTTATGAGGATGATAGCCGATAGAAGCCCCAATTAAAATAAAATCAATAAAAAAGAGACTGAAATCACTTATGATACAGCCTCAACCGCATTATGGCCCGACAGGTTTCTGAGTGCTTCGGCCTCATTCTCCAATCTCTTATTCTGGTAGCCGCATTATGGCCCGGCAGGTTTCTGTTTAGCCGGGCTTTAAAAACTTTGTTAACCTATAATTACTTTCTTGAAATTTCTTTCAAATTTTTCAAAAAAATCTTTTGATTTTTAATTTTTTATTTAAAAATTTGAAACTATTCATTAACATAGTATCAGTCTTTTTCTTTATCTGATACTATAATAGACATAACAAGTATTATTTGATAAAATCTGTCAGCAATCTTGCCCCTGAGCTATTTTCAAACCATTAAAAGCAGTCAAATGCCTTACTTAACCAATTCCATCAAAGACACTGAATCAGAACCGGATTCTGAATTAAAACCTTCTGATGAAGAAATGCATCAGACTATTTTAGCCAGATGTACAAAAAAACGTTATACACATCAAACCACTTTGATAAAAGCCGGATCGTCCGCCGAAGCGATTTATTATGTTGAACAAGGCTTTGCCTACCTCTTCCACTACAGCGAAAAAAAGCTGGTTGTTCCATTTATAGCCAGAGAGGGGTACTGGATCACAGATAAGAGAAGTTTCTATGGTTCGCCCGGCAACGATGCAGATATTTCTTCAGAAAGCATCGTGGTGGCTCAGGGATCCGTGTTGCATACGCTCAGACGCGAAAGTTATCTCCGGCTGATAAGAACAAGAACAGATATTGAACTGAATATTCAAAAAAAACGGGCAGATGTATCAGAGGAAGAACGGAACATCTTAATTCTCCTGCAAAGCGCATCAGCCCACGAAAAAATAAAATGGCTTTTACATGCCTTTCCCGGAATCGCAGCCGTGGTCACGCACAAGGTACTGGCAGCATATCTCAGCATGACCGAATATACCTTCTCAAGAAAGCTGAAGGAAATATAATGCGCTTAATTCTTGCCGCAGCGCAAGAATTTGCCGGTAAAAAGGCTTTTTTATTAATCTGGGCTTAACTTTGTTAGTATTTCCGCCAGCGATGGTTAACAGCGCAGCCTTCTTCGTATACAGAACCATATCCTGCGCATCAATTTAAATTTCTGCCGGAATTAATTGTACTGCTGTATGACAAGCTTTATTAAGTTTGAAGAACGAAAAAAACTTCTTCTTTACCTTATATATAAGGAAAGACTTTTCACAATAGAAGAAGCTGTCGTAAAATTAGAATACAGCATCCGGACCGTAAAGCGCACCATAAAAGTCTTAAAAGAGCAGGGCTATCAGATAAAATGGAATCAGACCATGAGAAAATTCATTCTAAAAACAATTTTCTTTTTCTGCGTAAGCGCATACCTATCCCAAACAGAGTAGATTTTGCAAAAAACATACAAGCACATTTTGCTTCTATTGGCTACACATCCTCTGAAAACTTTAAAAAACCTGGCCCTTCTTACATAGCTGAGGAATTTATAGAGGAATCAGGAATTTTCTCAGAGCCATTAGAGGCCCTTCATGAATCGCAATTTATGGTTAGCCGGCATGAGGCAAAAAAGACTAAGCTTAATGGCGAAATCATTGATGTATAGCTTATTCAGATACCTTTAACTTCAGGTAAATTCACTCTAATTCCTAATTATATTTAAACCTTACAGAGTTGCATTATTTTTGTGAAGTATTGTTAAATTTGTAATAATGAAGGACGCTTAAAGTTGATACAAAATTATTTATTATGGCAACATTAAATTTATCATTAACCCAACTTATTGAAGCTATAAGGAACTTAAGTGAGGAAGATAAACACCAAATCAGGGAAGTTTTAAATAATGATTTTACTCTTAGCGAAGCTCAGCTAAAAGAGTTGCTTCAGCGCAAGCAGGATTTTTTGGATGGGAAAATTGCCTCCAAACCCTGGACTGAAGTAAGAAAACGCTATGAACGAAATATATAGTATTGAATTTATAGCTGATGCAGAAGAAGAACTATCTGATGCTTTTGATTGGTATGAAGAGAAAAAACCAGGTCTTGGAGATAGATTTTATAATGAGATTACACGACACTTATCAATAATAGAATCTAACCCATTTACTTATGCCTGCAAGTACGGCCATGACCTTCACTTTGCTTCCCTAAAAATATTTCCATTTCTCATTGTTTACTGGATAAATAAGAAAACTGACATTATTTATATTATCTCTATATTTCATACCAGCCGAAATCCTAAAAAGTTCTGGAGACAATAAAACCATAATCGACCCAGGCAGATAACAGAGAAGAACTAAATATAATATATCAGAATGGTGTATGAGGTAAACTTTTACGTCTGTTTTAGATTGATCTCACAACCCCCTACCTTCGGGCATCAGCCGGAATTAAAAAAAATTATTTTTTACCCGGAAAAAGCTAATTTAGCAAAACGTTTACCACGCTGTGTCGGCTTCCCGGCAATTTTATCCCCACCTTTATTTAATATCATATCCGGCCCTGCTCCAGTCACCCCCGGGGTCTATACCTGCTTCGCTATGAATTTTTAGTGTAAGTGCAGTAACTCCATGGTGAGTCCACGTTTATTTACATAAACGTGGACTCACCATGGAGTTACCGGGCATTTTCCCGACATTCATGGCGAAGCAGGTACGAAACAGGTATGGACCCCGGGTATATTCCCGTGTCTTAAGAACGGTAACGATATTTCATGAGAAAGGAATGTGTGGAAGGAAAGCAAATGAGGCTGATCCTGTTGTCCGGAGAAGCCCCAAAAACAGTACCAAGGTTTGCTGTAAACAAAAGTACAGAATCTATGGATATTTTAGAATTTCTATGATTTCCATGTTGTAAACTACTCCTGTTAGTTGCTGTACCTCCTGATCAAAAATACGATTAATTTCTTTGGTTAGTTCAAAGCTACTCAGCTTTTACCTGTGGAAAATGATCTGTGTCATTTTTTTTAGAAGCAGTTCAGAAATAGCTTCCGAACCGCTTCTTACTATCGGGTATTGATTACAGGGAGAAATATCAGGATATTTTTACCGGATATGCAACACCGAAACAATAGCTCCTTCCAGTCCGTCTGCTTTTGCCGACAGGGTGATCTTCCCCGGTACAGTGCCTGCCTGGATAATAAACTGGCATTTGCCGTTGAAAAGATTCCGCTGCCATTTGCCGTCTTCGTACTTGTCGGGTTCGTGGCTGTCAGGGTCGCCGTTGCCGGCACCGGTAATATGTGCATCAGCACCAGCGGCCGATAAATGAATAAGATTGGCCGCGTCAGGCACTTCCCTGCCCTGTTTATCAAGTACACTGACATTCAGCACAAGGGCATCCCTTCCGTCGGCCTTCAAAGTGGTTTTCGAGGGCGACAGCTTAATCCGGTAAGGGGTTCCGGTGGATTCTACTTTTGCAGTGATCTTCCGCCCGTTCCGGTAACCGGCAGCGCTCAATATGCCTTTCCGGTAAGGTACGTCCCATTCGAGATGGCTGTTCTGCTTCATCTCCTTTTGTCCCAGGCTTTTTCCGTTCAGGAATAATTCTACTTTATCGGCATTTGAATTTACCCATACGTTCACCTTCTGCCCATCTTTCACTTTCAGGTTCCAATGGGGGGAAATATGGAGAACATCTTCATCAGACCACCACGACTTGTAATAGTAGTACAGGTTCTTCGGAAAGCCGCATATATCCATTACTCCGAAATGGGAGCTGATGTTGGGCCAGGCAAAAGGCGTCGGCTCGCCGCGGTAATCAAAGCCCGTCCAGATAAAGCCGCCGAGCCAGAAATCATTTTCGGCAGCAAGCGGCCACCATTCCTCGGCTTTGCTGGCCCACCAGGGGGCGGTAATGTCCTGGTCGGGGAGGTATGCTTTTATTGTATCTTTCTCATAAATACCGCGGGTGGTCACCGTACTTCCCATCTCGGTGCCGATTACAGGCTGGTCTGGATGGTCTTTATGATAATCGGCCACCGCGAACTGCCGGTAGTTGAAACCTCTTACAGGAATAACTTCGTTCACGCCGTTCCAAACGTTGGCGAGGTCGGCGGCATAGGTGCTGGTGCGGGTTGGATCGAGCTGCCGCTGTTTCGCCAGCAGGGTCTGCGCAACCCGTTTTCCAAAACTGTTGGTTTGAATAAATCCTTCCTCATTACCGATGGACCACATGAACACCGACGGATGGTTGCGGTCGCGTTTGATGAGCCGCTCAAACTGGCTCATATACTCCGGACTGCTGTTGAGCAGGCGCTGCTCGTCGAGCACCAGCATTCCGAGGCTATCGCAGGCATCCAGCAGTTCGGGTGCCGGGGCATGATGACTGGTGCGGTAGGCATTCGAGCCCATTTGCTTCAGCAGCCCGATCCGGTAATAATGCAAATAGTCTGGCAAAGCGGAGCCAAGCCCGGCGTGGTCCTGGTGGTTATTCGTTCCCTTGATCTTGATATGTTTGCCGTTCAGAAAGACGCCCTCCGGGCGGATCTCTACGGTACGGATACCAAAACGGACTTCCTTCCGGTCGGTTTCCTTTCCATTCATTTTTACTACCGGAACGAGGTGGTACAAATACGGGTTATCGGGCGACCAGAGTTCCGGACCGGCGAGCTTTAGCTGCTGAACGATCTTCCGGCCGGCAAAAGCATCTGCGCTGAATGGCTGTTCAGCAGTTTGTCCCACGGTTTTGCCGTTGCGGTCTTTTACGTAGGCCATAAAGGTTCCCTTTGCAGATCCGGGCCCCTGATTAGCCACCTCCGCTTCCACTGTTACCAGTGCTGAAGAGCCTTCCTGACGGGTATGTACAAAAACACCGTCATCTGCCAGGTGCACGGAATTATAGATGTTCAGCCAGACATTCCTGTAAATCCCCGCCCCTTCATAGAACCAGCCTTCATATTGTGTTGCGTCAACCCTTACTACCAAAACATTAGGTTTTTTAAAATCCACATAATCAGTAATATCAAAGGTGATACCTGAATATCCGCTTTCATTCCTTCCCAGGTAAAAACCGTTCAGCCAAACGCGGGCATCACGGTATATTCCGTCGAAGGTGATACTAAAACGCTTTCCTGAATCGGCGGCAGCTATACTGAACTTCTTCCGGTACCAGCCGATGCTGTTCTGCGGGAACAGGCCGCCCACGGGCCTGTAGCCATGATCCTTCAGATCAATGTTATCTTTATAAACAAAAGGCAGCTCTACTGCCCAGTCATGCGGCAGGCTCAGGCTGCGCCATAACGAATCGTTGAAATCCCGGCCAACAGCGGTTTTTTCGGTTTTACCTGATTTTGAAAATATATTGGCAATTCCAAAGTCAAAATCCTTTAAAGGATCGGAAGCATTTCCCAGGTGGAACTTCCAGTCGCTATTAAAAGACACCCTCCGGCGTTCAGGCCCGTTCCGGGCTGAAGCAATAAAACCAAAAAATAAAACCAGACAGGTAAACGAAACGGAAAAATGGAAAACAGACTTCATTCGTACTCAGATTAGTGATCAGATTGTTTCAGGCAGACAGAATCAAAAGTGACGGAAAATGCGGAATCCGCTTTCACCGGATAGATTAGCTGCAGCTTTTCTATGCGCTTCAAATCGGGGCCGCCTTTTTTCCCTGAAGTGAAATACGTTGGCTGAAAGCCAGGATAAGGCCGCGGCATCAGCAGCAGCGAATCCGGCCGGAATGC
>JAATFW010000227.1 GCA_015654985.1 Sphingobacteriales bacterium
AATTACATCTGCCGGAGTTTGTTCTATTTCAATATCAGGAGCCACACCTGCGTTTTCTACAACAAAGCCATCTTTCGTCCATATGGCAATGTTTGGCGCAGTTACTTGCCCCCCATCCAGCAGTTCAGGGTAATCAAGAATACCTACCAAACCACCCCAGGTACGTTTGCCTACCACAGTGCCCAGTTTAAATTTCTTAAACATCCAGGGGAGCATATCCCCGCCAGAGCCTGCCGTCTCGTCGGTTATCATCACTTTCGGCCCCTGTATCGAGCCGCTCGGGGATTTCAGGTCATTGCCGTAACGGGTATGCCAGTACGCCTGGAAAGGATTTTGCAGAAGGTTGATGTAATAATCAGCTAACTGCCCCCCCGAGTTGAAGCGCTCGTCAATGATAACGGCTTTACGGTTAGCCTGCGGAAAAAAGTAACGTTTAAAATAATCATGCCCTTCGTTGGCAGTATTTGGTACATATACATAAGCTACCTGACCGTTGGTAGCAGCGGTTACCTTTTGCAGGTTACCCTCTACCCAATCACGGTTTCGCAGATCGTTCTCGCTGCTTACAGGCACTACCTTAACCACCCGCGAGCCGGCATTAGCTGCATTGGGGCCAATGGTCAGTTCGGTGATCTTTCCTGCAGTATTCTCAAAAAATTTATACAGGTTCTCGTCAGTAGTTACCTCCATACCGTTCACGGCCAGCAGATAATCACCCACCTTAGCATTTACGCCCGGCTCGGTAAGCGGCGAGCGCAGTTTCGGGTTCCAGTTCAGTCCTCCATAGATCTTTTTAATACGATAACGGCCGTTCGCAATCTCATAATCGGCACCCAGCAAGCCGCCGCTGATGCGGATGGGACTATTCATAAGATCGCCGCCGTTGGTTATAAAATGATGGCCTATCGACAGCTCGCTAAACATCCATTGCATCAGATTATTCAGGTCGTTGCGGGTAGTAAGATGAGGCAGAAAGGCGGCATACTTTTTCTTCAGCGCCAGCCAGTTGGCGCCGTGCATACCCGGATCGTAAAAATAATCACGGTTAACACGCCAGGCCTCGTCAAAAATCTCAGCCCATTCTGCCGGCGGGTCTATTTTCACTTGCAGGGCATCGGTATTCAGCATACCCTTACCCGGCTCAGGTTTTTCACCTGCATTGCTGATAAAATAGTTGCCATCCTTTTTATACAGCATCTTTTTACCATCGGCCGACAGGATATACCAATCCATCTCCAGAACCTCGCTGTCGTCGCGTTTTTTTAAACTGTATTTATGCTGCTTGCTTCCTTTCTCTGCATACTCTATGTACAAAAGATCGCTGTCTGCAGTTATCCCAAGGTTGCCGTAATTTCCTGCACCAACCGGCACATCAATAATACGGTTCTGCAGGCCGTTCCAATCAATATAAAAAGCCGGTTTGGCATCAGTAGTAATGGTTTTCACACTCTTCTTGCCTTTCGAGGTAGTAGTGGTTGTGGTAACAATTATGCTGTCGGGCTTCACTTTTTCCTCATCATTTTCTTTTGCCAGCGGCGATGTGGTTTTGCTTTGCAGCGTAAGCAGGTAAATGGAGCTGGTGCGGCGCATGTCAGCATTAGATTGGTCGAACCAGTTTATCACAGGACCTGCGTCTGTAGAAGCAAAAAAGAACAGGTACTTACCATCACGGCTGAATTTTGGCTCGTCAGCGTCGCTGAGTCCATCGGTTACGGCAAACGACTTTTGCTGCTCTACTGAGTAAAAATAAACGCGTTTAAAGTTAGTGCCTGTAACTAAAGTGTAAGCTATCCATTTAGAATCGGGAGAGTAATCGCTGCACATATCTCTGAAAGCACCGGGCACATACAATTCATCCGAAGCTATTTTTTTAATACTGCCATCAGCTACGGTAAGCACATACAGGTTGCGGCCGTTGTCAGCAAAGGTGATGAGCTTTGCATCCGGAGACCACTTTGGAAAAGCATAAAAGCCGTCGCCGTTTAATTTAAACGTTTTAACCGCACCTTTCCCGTCCTGCGATTTCAGCATCAGCTGATATTCGCCCGAAGCATCCGAAAAACAGGCGATCCACCTTCCATCAGGAGACCATGCAGGGTATTTTTCGTGTGCCGACGTTGTTTGGGTCAGGTTACGGTAATCACCCTTCTGTGCCGGTATAGTGAGAATATCGCCTCTGAAATCGGCCACTGCACGCTGGCCCGAAGGCGAGATATCAATGCTTCTTAAATATTTGGTACCTGCTGCAAAACGCGGCCTCAATTCCAGCAGATCGGCCGCTATACCGATGCTGAGGTTTTGGGTCGACGCCCCTGCAGGATCGAAAATGTGCAGGTAACCAGCCTGCTCAAATATAATCCTGCCGCTGCCGCAGGTAGCATTCAGCACCGGAAAATCGGTATATGACGTAAGCTGTTTAATTGTTTTCGAAGCAATATCATATGCAAACAAATTAAATTCGCCATTTCTGTCACTGCGGAAATAGACGGTATTACCCATCCACATTGGAGCAGTATCATTACAGCCCTCTGCAGGTTGAGGAATTTTGACAACGCTTTTATTGGCCGTATTAAACAGCCAGATGGTAGCCACTGATCCGCCGCGGTAATGTTTCCATTGCTTAAAGGAATCTGATATAGGTGTGTAAGCAATATACTTCCCGTCGGGCGAGTATGTTGCATGAAAGGCATTGGGAATCTGCAACTGAACTTCTTGTCCGCCATTTACAGGCACTGTAAACAACTGGTTATAGCGGTTATTAAAGGCCACTCGGGGGGATATAAACAATACAAACCTGCCGTCGGGCGAAAAATCACGCACGATATCGTTTCCAGGATGCCAGGTAAGACGTTTGGGAACACCCCCCTCAACAGGTATCACAAATACATCGGTATTGCCATCATACTGCGCACTGAAAGCAATGAGCTTGCCATCGGGCGAAAAATGCGGATTGCTTTCGGCTCCGCTGCTTACCGTAAGCCGGCGGGGCTGCGAACCATCGGTATTTGCTACCCATAAGTCTTCAGCATAGATAAAGGCAATGTGACCCGCACTTATAGCTGGCTGCGAAAGCATTCGGGTATTTTGAATATCAATGGCTGATGCTGCGCATGGCGCCAGCAACATAAATAAACCAGCCAATTGCGACCATGTGTTAGAGGTTCTTTTCATATATAGTAAAATATATTTTTAATTATATATAAGACTGTATTTTATGCCGGGATGTTACAGTACAATATATAGTATTATGGCATTTATACTCCGGTTTATATGCATCACTTTCATAAAACCAGGTATGTCAACATAAAATAAAAAGATACTTTTATAAAAGACCCTTAAAAAACAGCACAAAACGCTATCTTGCAAAGGTGCATCACAAGTACAATTTCATTATGGCCTTACTTTTATCCGCCTCAGGAAGTTCAGTTAAACATAAAAACACAATTATTCTTTCTCCCTTTCTGCTTATACTCATCAATTATATCGTTGCTGTATATTTTGGAAAATCAATCGGTAAATGGGCCTTTATACCCATTATTTTAATAGAATGGTGTTTCTTTTCATTCCTTATCTATAAGCATGGAGGCATGGGCTTAGTCAGGTCATGGCTTGGAAAGTCCCGTGGCAGCTTCGGCTGGAACATATTGGCATTGATTATTGGAATCATTCCCATTCCTGTATTCGTTTTCCATGTAAATTTACTTGCTACCTGCACAATCTGGCTTCCCTGGATCCTGATAGCTGTTATTAATCCCTGGATGGAAGAATTTTACTGGCGCGGACTTCTCTCAGATGCTACAGGCCATTGGAAGGGATGGCTATCTGTTCTGTTTTCCGGTACGCTGTTCGCAGCGAATCACCTCATTTTTGGTGTGAATTCACTGCTGTTCAGAGGGCCTGCCGTCCTGATTTCCACTTTAGTAATGGGTTTAGTCTGGGCTGTTGTTTATAAAAAAACGCATAGCCTAAGATGGGTGATATTAGCACACTTCCTGGTCGACTTCTTTAATTTGTCTGTTCCCTCTTTTCTGGATTTATACAAAGCAGGCAGATAAGGAACCTCCCGGTGCTACTGATGCCGCTCCAGCCATTTCCTTGCATTCACAAACGCGGTAAACCAGGGCGACACTTCATCCTTACGGCCGGCAGGATAATCGGCCCATTGCCACTGCAGCAGCGAACGCTCAATGTGCGGCATGGTTACAAGATGCCTTCCCGTTTTATCACACATAATAGCTGTATTGTAATCCGACCCATTGGGATTTGCCGGATAACTTTCATATCCATATTTCGCCGCAATCTCATATTGATCCTCCGCATAAGGTAAACTAAACTTTCCTTCCCCGTGAGAGATCCATACACCCAGGGTTGAACCCGCAAGTTCTGAAAGCATCACGGAATTATTTTCAGCGATCGTCAGCGAAGTAAAGCCGCATTCATGCTTATGACTATCATTGTGAAGCATCTTCGGTTTTTCAGCATGGTCCGGATTGATCAGGCCGAGTTCGATGAAGAGCTGGCACCCGTTGCAGATCCCTACCGAAAGGGTATCTTCCCGTTTAAAGAAGCTCTCCAGCGCGACCCTCGCTTTTTCATTATAAAGAAAGGAGCCTGCCCAGCCCTTTGCAGAACCAAGTACGTCAGAATTGGAGAAACCTCCTACAGTCCCGATAAACCGGATATCTTCCAGCGTTTCCCTTCCGGAGATCAGGTCGGTCATGTGGACGTCCTTTACGTCGAAACCGGCAAGGAACATCGCATTGGCAAGTTCCCGTTCCGAATTACTGCCTTTTTCCCGGATGATCGCCGCCTTAATTCTTGGTTTTGAAGGGTCAACCTGCGGCTTCTTCCCGTCAAAGCCAGCAGGGAACTTATAGTTCAGTACCTGGTATTTATAGTTATCAAAACGTTCCTTTGCCTTTACAGGGCCGCTTTGCTTCTGGTCAAGCAGATAGGACGTTTTAAACCACACGTCGCGCAGGTGATTAACATCAAACTTCCATTCACCGGCCCCGTTCTTCACTGTTAATACTGCTTCAGGCAGTACGGTCCCGATTTTATGCCATTTAACTCCATTTGAACCGAGGATTGCCTCCACTGCAGCATCAGCCTGGAATACCACGCCGGTATTTTCAGAGAAAAGCGTTTCAATAATATCCTGATCTCCAAGCGAAGAAAGATCAATTACAGCACCCAAATCACGGTCGGCAAAACACAGCTCAAGCAGGGTTGTAATAAGACCGCCGCTGCCAATATCATGCCCTGCCCCGATATAACCTGCTTTGATCAGCGACTGGATCACATTAAATGCCGTCTTAAATTCAGCGGCATTGAGAATGTCGGGGGTTTCAGATCCTATCTTATTCATAATCTGGGCAAAAGAAGATCCGCCCAGCTTATAACGGTCGCCCGAAAGGTTAATATAATAAACAGCCCCTCCATCCTTCCGGAGTACAGGCTCAACAGTAGCATTTACATCGTCGCAATGAGCACCGGCAGAAATAATTACAGTTCCCGGAGCAATTACCTCCCGGTCCTTATACTTCTGTTTCATTGACAGTGAATCTTTCCCTGTAGGGATGTTGATGCCTAGTTCAATGGCAAAGTCAGAACAAGCCTTTACAGCACTGTAAAGCCTGGCATCCTCCCCCTCGTTCCTGCATGCCCACATCCAGTTGGCAGAGAGCGAAACGCTGGCGAGCCCGTCTTTCAGCGGGGCCCACACAATATTTGAAAGCGCTTCGGCAACAGCATTCCTGCTGCCCGCAGCAGGATCGATCAGGGCGGAAAGAGGCGCATGTCCGATGGAGGTAGCTATACCATCTTTCCCCTGATAATCGAGCGCCATCACGCCGCAATTGTTAAGAGGCAGTTGAAGGGGACCTACACACTGCTGCTTTGCTACATGGCCGCCCACACAGCGGTCAACCTTATTCACCAGCCAGTCTTTCGAGGCTACCGCCTCCAGTTGCAGTACCTGCTCCAGGTAGGCCTCCAGTTTGCCCGGATCGTAAACGACCGGTTCATACCCTGTCTTCACTGTTTTATCCTGCATCACAGTCTTCGGCGAACCTCCAAACATATCCTCTAACTTCAGGTCCATTGGCCTGACACCTTTTGACGATGACTCAAAAGTAAAGCGATGATCTCCGGTTACCGTACCCACGGTATACATAGGAGAACGTTCCCGTTCTGCTATCTTCTGTAATCTTTCAATATTTTTTTCAGAGATCACCAGTCCCATCCGTTCCTGCGATTCATTACCTATAATTTCCTTTACAGAAAGTGTCGGGTCGCCCACCGGAAGTTTATCAAGATCGATCTTCCCACCGGTCTCTTCCACAAGCTCAGAAAGGCAGTTGAGGTGGCCTCCTGCTCCATGGTCGTGAATGGAGACGATTGCATTGTCGTCGCTTTCCACCATCCCGCGGACCGCATTAGCTACCCTTTTCTGCATTTCAGGATTAGACCGCTGTACTGCATTCAATTCTATCCCCGATCCAAAAGCGCCCGTATCAGCAGAAGACACGGCAGCGCCGCCCATTCCAATGCGGTAATTGTCGCCGCCAAGAACTACGATCTTATCATTTTCGGAAGGAGTATGTTTTTTAGCCTGCTCAGCTTTACCATAGCCAATACCGCCGGCCTGCATAATTACTTTGTCGTAGCCAAGGGTACGGCCGTTTTCCTCGTGTTCAAAAGTAAGGAGCGAGCCGGTGATCAAAGGCTGACCGAACTTATTACCAAAATCAGAAGCTCCGTTCGAAGCTTTGATGAGGATATCAACGGGCGACTGGTACAGCCATTTTCTTTCCTGAACAGCATTTTCCCACGGCCTGTCCTTCGTTAAACGGGAAAGCGCAGTCATATAAACAGCAGTTCCTGCCAGAGGCACGCTGCCCTGACCGCCCGCAAGACGGTCCCTGATCTCGCCTCCCGAACCGGTTGCCGCTCCGTTAAACGGCTCAACAGTAGTCGGAAAATTATGAGTTTCGGCTTTCAGCGATAAAACCGATTCAAAATCCTTAATTTCATAAAAGTCGGGAACCTCTGCCCGTTTCGGAGCAAACTGCTGCACCACGGGGCCTTTCAGAAAAGCAACGTTGTCTTTATAAGCCGAAACAATGCTGTTCGGATTCGTTTCCGAAGTCTTTTTAATGAGCTTAAACAGTGAAACGGGCTGTTCCTGACCGTCTATTACAAAGGTCCCGTTAAAGATCTTGTGCCGGCAGTGCTCCGAATTCACCTGAGAGAACCCAAAAACTTCCGAATCCGTCAGCCTGCGCCCCAATTTTTCAGCAAGACCATTCAGATAAGCAATTTCCTCATCACTCAGCGACAAACCCTCCTGCTTGTTATAAGCAGCGATATCGTCTATTTCAATAATAGGCTCCGGCTGAATGTTGATCGTAAAAATATCCTGGTCAAGTTCAGCGTATTTCTGCGACAGCATCGGATCGAAGTCCAAAAAATCAGCCGCTACCCTTATATATTCTTCTATCCTTATAATTCCATGAATATCCATGTTCTGGGTGATCTCTACGGCATTCGTGCTCCATGGGGTAACCATTGCCGCACGCGGCCCTACAAAAAAGTCGTGGATAGACGGTTCCTGTTCTAAACTGGCATCACCAAAGAGCCAGCAGAGTTTCGGGATATCAGAAGGATCCAGGTTTTGTTTTTGTACAGCGTAAGCGGTAGTATTTGCCTTATTAGAAAAAAAGTATATCATGGTCTTACTTAAGGTGCAAAGGTACAGTTTTTCCTAAAAATCAGGACATGGAAACGGCAGTTTTATCTGTTCCAGGGCCTTACATTCTCTAATTATAAAGCATATCACATTCAATCAAATGCGTGGGCAACAGAAGCTACTTCCAATATTGTATTTATCTTCGCATAACGAAATTAGAAAACGATATAATGGCAAACATACATATCCTTATCCGGACCATATTAACTATCACAGTGTCGGCCATGACGCTGACTTCCATTGCACAGGATGCCCGCTCACTCATTACCGCGGGCAATTTTCCTTTACCGTTTCTGCACAGCAAAAAAAATATTACGATAAAAGGAAATATTAAAAAACTATATAAAAATCCTGCGGATGCAGATGTCTTTTCATTTCAATATGACGATCTCATCTCAAACCAGCGCATTGTTATTCCAGTCAGCAAAGATACTGCAGGAAACTTTACCGTTACTTTTCAGATAAACGGATACCAGGAAATAGATTTAAGTCAGGCAGTTTTATTCGATTCAGAAATAAGGCATACCGGTTCCAGTGACTTCTCGTTTTTTGCAAAACCCGGACAAACTATAGAATTTGATTATTATATCTCTGCTGACCATAAGATTTATACAAAGAATTTCAAAGGCATAGATGCCGGAGTCAACAATCAAACCCGTGCTTACAGGGATGCTTTAGCTGCGTCAGAATTCGATCCCTTAATTGATTTTGCACTATCAGACAGCCTTATACAAGGGCTGGATGTGTTCAAAAAGTATGCATCCAGACGTTTGAAGGAAGGCCTGGTATTCAACAGGAAATATTTCAAAGCACACAAAGTTCAGGAATTTGTAAAACAGCAGGCTGATTTTGAAATGTATTATTCAGTTGGACAGAGAGTACTATTTACCATACTTCACAATCGCCTTTCGGATTCTACCTTAAATGATTTTTTTAAAGAGAATAGCATTAAAATCAACAACCCTCAGGCATATGGAAATTATGCTTATAAAAATTTTTTAAGCCAATATTACTCCCTGTTAGAACATCAGGTCTTCAATAAAGCAACAGACATTAATATTAATTTAGCAGATCTCGCCAGTTTTATTCTCGCCAACCACCCCGAACTGACTGCAACAGACCGGTCTCTGGCATTAAAACTAACCGACACTATAAAAAAACCTGAAAATGTAGAAACAGAAGCATTTTATCCCAAAAAGTTCATTAGGATTATCCGGGTTTAAAATTGTAATCATCCAATCTGTTCCAAAGCGAAGCAATCCATTGCCTTCGGTTCATTTGCAACGCCATATTCAGGATGAGTTTGTTGTCAATATCTTTAAGATAAGAGGGAATGGCAAGCATTTTATGTCTA
>JAATFW010000062.1 GCA_015654985.1 Sphingobacteriales bacterium
CTTCCCTGGGTAAAAGGGTCTGATAAAGCGCCGCTTAAGTTGAAGGATGTTCTGTTGCATCAGGCCGGCCTGGTTTCGTTTATTCCTTTTTACCGCGAAACCCTGGATGCTTCAGGTAAACCCAAGCCTGGGTTTTATAAACCAGTTCCTGATGATACATACTCCATCCTGGTTGCCGCTAACATGTATATGCGTAAAGACTGGACAGATACCCTCTATAAGAGAATTCTTCAGAGCCGCCTTGGCCCCGCGGATAAATACGTGTACAGTGATAATGACTTCATTTTCCTTGGAAAGGTTGTAGAGCAGATCAGCGGGATGCCCCTCGATCAATATGCGCTCAATACGTTCTATCGCCCGCTTAGGATGACGAGCACCCGTTTTAAGCCCCTGGAGCACGAACCGGTCAATAAGATCGCACCCACAGAAAACGAAAAATATTTCCGCCTTCAGCAGATCAGAGGTACTGTTCATGATCCGGGTTCAGCAATGTTTGGCGGGGTAGCAGGCCACGCAGGCTTATTCAGCAATACGTATGACCTTGCCCAGTTATACCAGCTATTGTTAAACGGAGGTGAATTAAACGGAGTAAGGCTTCTTAAAAAAGAAACAATCGACTTTTTTACGGCCTATCACAGCGACATTAGCAGAAGAGGCCTCGGCTTCGACAAACCCGAAAAGGATAATGCCACCCGCAAAGAACCGTATCCCTCCGCAAGTGCTTCTCCGTCGGCCTTCGGGCATACAGGCTTTACGGGTATTTGCGTGTGGGCCGACCCAAAATATAACCTCCTGTATATCTTTATGTCAAACCGCGTGTGCCCCGATGGAGAAAATAATATCCTCGGAAGGTTGAACGTGCGTCCCGATATTCAGGAAGTGATTTATAAGTCTATCATAAAGAAGGGAAAGTAATGAAGACCCGGCTCCTGTTTATTCTTTGTATAGTATTAAGTTTACCTGCCGTGGCACAGAAAACAGATAAATGGCTGAGTGATCTGTTATATAAACAGGGGAGCCCTCTGATGCATACTATTTTAGATCATCCGGATACCTTTAAGTACCAGGTGATCTATACCAGAATAGACCGGGACAAACATAATGTACCCCATTTTAAATCGTATTACCTGAATGTAAGTCGTAACAATTATTTTAACCCCGCGTCTACTGTTAAACTGCCAACGGCATTGGCAGCCCTCGAAAAACTGAACGAAATGCATATTACCGGCCTGGATAAATATTCGTCTATGATCACCGACAGCGCCTTCAGCCGCCAGACACCGGTATTAAAAGATACCAGTTCAGAGAATGGCTATCCTTCACTGGCCCATTATATTAAAAAGGTTTTTTTGGTGAGCGACAACGATGCATACAACAGGCTGTATGAATGGAATGGACAGCAGACGCTGAACGAAAAGCTGTGGCAGAAAGGATACAAAGATATCCGCATTACCCGTCGCTTTTATCCCATGAATGAGGAAGAGAACCGCCATACCAATCCCATAAGATTTTTGAAGGATGGAAAAGTTATTTATGAACAGCCTCCTGCTTACAGCCGTGCAAGGTTTGATTTCAGCAAAAAAGTGCTCATTGGAAATGCACACTATAATAGTAATGAAGAGCTGGTTCAGGGACCTATGGATTTTACAACCCACAATAATTTCCCTTTACAGGATCAGCAGGATATCCTCAGGTCGGTTTTATTTCCCGGATCTGTAAGTAAGAAAAAGCGCTTTAACCTGACGAAGGAAGATTACTCATTCCTCTGTAAATATATGTCGATGCTGCCAGGCCGGAGTGATTATCCTGAATACGATACAACGGAGTTTTTTGACAGTTATGCTAAATTCTTTTTATTTAAAGCCGGCAAAATGAGTATTCCGGATAATATCAGGGTCTATAATAAAGCTGGATGGTCTTACGGTTTTCTTACAGATAACGCGTATATTACAGATATTAAAACAAATACCGAATTTTTGATCTCTGCTACCATCTACGTAAACAGCGACGGAGTGATAAATGATGATAAATACGATTACGATACCATTGGATATCCATTCTTTAAAGAACTGGGAGAAATTATTTACAAAAACGAATTACAAAGAGAAAGAAAGTATAAAGCCGATCTGAGCAAATTAAGATGAAATTGTGGAAGAACAGTTTTACAGAGGATTTAACTAGTGTTAAGTTAATGATGAAATTTTTTGTAAAACAAGGAATTTCAGGTGATTTATACTTATAACTTACAACTTAACACGTATAACTTAACACGTATAACTTTTTAACACTAGCACAGATTTTGTACAATTTAATTTATTTACTAAACGATTAAGAATATTTTTGTTGGAATGGAAATAGTTACAGAGAAAGATTCGAACTATAGCGATCTTGAAAGGATGTCTCTAAGAGAGGTACTCGAAAATATAAATAAAGAAGATAAGACGGTTCCTTTAGCCGTGGAAAAAGCAATTCCGCAGATTGAAAAACTTGCCGCTGTTACATCTGAGAAAATGAAAGAGGGGGGGCGCTTATTTTATATCGGCGCCGGGACAAGCGGACGGCTTGGAATACTGGATGCCTCCGAATGTCCTCCCACTTTTGGAGTTCCTTTCGACTGGGTGATCGGCATCATCGCAGGCGGCGATTCTGCAATCAGAAAGGCCGTGGAATTTGCTGAAGATGATGTAGAGCAGGCATGGCTGGATTTGCAGGAATATCATATTAATACCAGTGATGTGGTAGTTGGCATTGCGGCTTCCGGCACTACCCCCTATGTGATAGGTGGATTAAAAACGGCCAATGAAAATGGTATTACTACCGGGTGTATTGTTTGTAATTCCGGCAGCCCCGTAGCCGCTGAAGCCCAATACCCGGTTGAAGTAGTAGCAGGTCCGGAGTTCCTGTCCGGGTCAACACGCATGAAATCTGGCACAGCTCAGAAGCTTGTCCTTAATATGCTCACCACTTCTGTGATGATCCAGCTCGGACGGGTAAAAGGTAATAAAATGGTAGATATGCAGCTAACCAATAATAAGCTTTACAGCAGGGGGGTCAGGATTATTATGAAAGAAACCGGTACTGATGAGCAGACTGCTTCAGACTTGCTGGAAAAATATGGAAACGTGCGTAAAGCGATTGAAGCGGTTTTGATTACTTCAAAGCGTATCTGATGTTGTTTGTCTGTAATTGCTTCCAGAATCCGAAATCCGGTATCCTGATTTCAATTTCCGCCTCCGGCCTTTCTTTGATCACCGGCCTCCGGCTTCTTATTAAAATAAACTCTTAAGAAAATGCCTCCAATCATACTCTTATGTTTCCTGATAGGTTATTTCGGCCTGTTAATAATAATTTCCTACTTCACTTCCAGGGGCTCCTCAGATAACTCTACATTCTTTATTGCCAACCGGAGTTCCAAATGGTATTTTGTGGCATTCGGAATGATCGGTACAGCCTTATCGGGCGTTACTTTTATATCAGTCCCCGGTGCTGTGGCGCATAGCAGCTTTGGTTATTTTCAGTTTGTACTCGGAAATGCTGTAGGATTTATCCTGATCGCAACAGTTTTGCTTCCCCTGTATTACCGTATTCATCTGATTTCCATCTACACCTATCTGGAACAACGTTTTGGATATTGGAGTTACAGGTCGGGAGCCATGATTTTCCTTATATCCCGCACCATCGGCTCTGCTTTCAGGCTTTACCTCGTGTCTATTGTGCTGCAGAAATTTATTTTCGATGCATGGAATATCCCTTTCTGGGTCACAGTGCTTATTTGCCTGATGCTTATCTGGCTCTATACGTATAAGGGAGGATTGAAGACGATCATTATTACCGACACACTGCAAACGGTCTTTCTGCTGTCGTCTGTTGTTCTTTCCATCTGGTTTATCTCAAGAAGCCTGCATCTCGATCTGGCCCAAACGTTCGAAACCGTTAAGAATAGTTCCTATTCGAAGATCTTCTTCTGGGAAGACTTTCTTGGGAATAAAAATCATTTTATAAAGCAGTTCCTGGGAGGGATTTTTGTTACTATTGCCATGACCGGATTGGATCAGGACCTGATGCAAAAGAACCTGAGTTGTAAAAATATAGGTGAGGCTCAGAAAAATATGCTCACTTTTACTACTGTATTTGTGATCATAAATCTTTTTTTCCTGAGCGTAGGCGCGCTGCTTTACCAGTATGCTGCTGCAAACGGTATTGACGCAGCGGCGTTGAAAACGCCCGATCACCTGTTCCCCGAAATTGCCCTGAACCATCTGAGTATTGTTCCTGCGGTAGTTTTCATGCTGGGCCTTACCGCTGCTACTTTTGCAACAACCGATTCGGCACTTACCGCCCTGACCACTTCATTTTGCGTCGACTTTCTTGGATTTAATAAAAAAGAAAATCATAACGATGCCAAATTAATACGCACCCGGCATACGGTACACATTGTTTTCTCTTTCATCATGCTCCTTGTGATCCTGGTTTTCAGGGTAATTAACAATGATTCTGTAGTCAATGCCATCTTTAAAGCTGCAGGCTATACGTACGGTCCACTTTTAGGCCTGTTCGTTTTTGGAATGGCTACCAAAAGAGCAGTAGCAGATCGTCTGGTGCCTTTTATATGTATCCTTTCTCCGGCCATTTCGTTTATTATAGATTCAAACTCGGTAGCATGGATGCATTATTCCATAGGTTTTGAACTGATAGTGATCAACGGATTGATTACCTATCTGTGTTTGCTGGTTACAAGCAGACGAAAGGAAACTGTTGTTAGGTTGTAAGTTATGGGTTATAACCTATAAAGTATAAATTGCTTGAAACCCGTTGTTTTTTAAAAATGCAATAAGTTTTTTATCTTTAACATAGCACTATTAATATAAATGATATCCGAGTGTTCCAGATCTCTTTTTTATCTTTGAGGGCCTGATTGATGACCGACCTCAGGATACCTGATCTCCGGCTTCCTGTATCTGAATATAAAAATATGAACGTTGGAAAGCTTTTAGAATCGGTTTTGCCGAAGGATCGCA
>JAATFW010000278.1 GCA_015654985.1 Sphingobacteriales bacterium
AGTCGTCTTAATGACGATCTTGCTACCACTGATAACCGCAAAGAGCAGAAGGTTTTGGTGAAAAACTGCGAACGCGAAATTAAAGACATGTTTAACCGGGAAATTAAGAATATGACAATTACACAGGGCGAAATACTGATCAAGCTGATTGACAGAGAAACCGGGAACAGCAGTTATGACCTTGTTAAACAGTTAAAAGGCGGCTTTACTGCGTTTTGCTACCAATCTGTTGCCCGGGTTTTTGGGCATAATCTTAAACAAAGATATGATCCTCAGCAGGACCGGGATATCGAAAATATTATCCAGCGGTATGGATATTACAATAATCCTTACGGTTTTAACTGATAGCGGCTTTTGAACCTTTTATAAGCTACAGGATCAGAACTCTCAATAGCCATTTAATTTCCTTTGTATTAAAACTCCTGCCTCTTAATTTATTATCTTCATTATTATTTTAATAGTTTTGCAGCCTTCAGGCTGATAGCTTGCAGCTAAAAGCTGGTTGTTTTATGATATGAAATTAGATCTTCTCGTTATTGCAGCACACCCTGATGATGCTGAGCTAAGTTGCTCGGGCACTCTCTTAAAACATAAAGCCTCCGGGAAAAAGACCGGGATCATTGATCTTACAAGAGGAGAGCTTGGAACGCGTGGTACGGCTGAAACCCGTGATGCTGAAGCTGCAGATTCTGCTGCTATCCTGCAGTTGGACATCCGCGAAAACCTGAATATGAGAGATGGCTTTTTCAGAAACGATGAGGAACATCAGCTCAGGATAATACAAAAGATCCGTCAGTATCAGCCTGAGATTGTAATTGCAAATGCTGTTGCCGACCGCCACCCTGATCATGCCCGGGCTTCCTCACTGGTTAACGACGCAGCCTTCCTGTCGGGCCTGATAAAGATCAGAACTGAATGGAACGGCGAGGTACAGCAGCCCTGGCGTCCCCGCCTTTTACTGCACATTCTTCAGGATACTTATATTCAACCTGATATCCTTATTGATATCACCGGTTTCTGGGAAGGGAAGATGGCTTCTATATCTGCATATAAAACACAGTTTTATAATCCGGATCATCATGAAGAGCATCAAACCTATATTTCCAGTCCCGACTTTGTAAAATCACTGGAAGCAAAGGGACGGGACTTAGGGAAATATATCGGGGCCACCTTTGCTGAAGGCTTTACCAGCAGCAAACCGCTTGGAGTAGATAATTTGTTTGAATTGAGATAAATAATTGAATATCCGGTTTTCTTTACAACTCCCTGATTATTTTTTCCATTACCTCAACACCTGTATCGATATGTTGTTTCTGTATAATAAGTGCCGGTCTGAAGCGGATTGAATGAGTTCCGCAGCCAATGAACATCACATTGTGATCAAATCCTTTCCGGATGAACTTATCTCGCGCAATCTTATCCGGCAAATCGAATGCGCTTAATAGCCCCAGTCCGCGGACATTAGATATCAATGGAAACTTTTCAGACAAGTCCCTGATCTTCTGCTGAAGGTAAAGACCTGCAGCCGCAGCATTATCTACCAGTTTATCTTCTTCAATAATTTGCAGGATCTTTGAAGATCTTACCATGTCTGTAAGATTACCTCCCCAGGTAGAATTAAGCCGCGATGGAACATTAAAAACGTTGTTTTCAATCTCATCTACTTTCTTTCCGGCCAGGATGCCACATACCTGCATTTTTTTTCCGAAAGCAATAATATCAGGTCTGGCCTTTTCTCCGAAGTGTTCATAACACCAGAACTTCCCTGATAAGCCTACTCCTGTCTGAACTTCATCGTAAATGAGAAAACAGTCATTTTCATCTGCCAGTAACCGCACCTGTTCAAGGAATTCTTTCCGTATATGATTATCCCCGCCTTCAGCCTGTACCGGCTCAGCAATAATGGCGCAAATATCATCCTTGTTGTCAACGAAAGCCTGCTTAATCTGGTTTAGTGAGGCTTTTTCGCGTTCCTGCAGCTCGGCAAGGTTTTCTTCTGTTAAAGGAAACTGTATAAAGGGCGTGGATATACGGGGCCAGTCGAATTTGGCGTACCATTTGGTTTTATCAGGATGAGTATTGGTGAGGCTCATGGTATATCCTGTGCGGCCATGAAATGCATGCTCAAAGTGAATTACTTTAAATCCCCGTTCAGAGGTATATCCTTTCCTGAAATTTTTCTGAACTTTCCAGTCCATCGCTGTTTTAATGGCATTTTCGATTGCCAGGGCTCCGCCTGCTATGAAGAAGGCATGGGGCAGGTATTCCGGAATGCCAATTCTTGAAAAGGTATCGACAAATTCAGCATACTGCTGTGTATAGATATCTGAATTTGAAGGATTACTTAATGCAGCAAGCAGAAGGTTTTTTTTAAACTCCTCGTCGTTCAGCATCCTGGGATGATTGTATCCTAATGGAACAGAAGCAAAACAGGTGAAAAAGTCGAGCATGTTTCTTCCGTATTTGGAATCGTACATATACACCCCGCTGCTTTTTTCCATATCAAAGACAAGATCATATCCGTCTGCGAGGATATGCTTTCCTAACACCTTGTGTACATTTTCTGCAGTTATTGAAATATTATACATAAAACGGTCTTTAATATGTAATGAGTCGTAAGTAATAAGTTGTAAGTTATAAGTGCAACATGCCTGAAATACTTTTTTTATAAAAAAGTGTAACAAGTCGTTTTGTCTTTAACATCACACTAAGATAAAGTTCTTTTATATAAATTCTACAGAAACAACATACAAAGATGCTTAATGAAGCAGCTCCGACCGGATCTTCTCCCTGAAAACAGCAGCAAATTTTGCCAGCTTAGGCTGTATGACGAACGTGCAATAAGGTTTTTCGGTATTTGCATTAAAATAGTTCTGATGATAATCTTCGGCCCTGTAAAAGTCTGTTGCAGGTGAAACCTCAGTCACTATTTGTTTGTCGTAAACCAGTTCTATCGTCAGCCGGTCGATCATCTTATTCGCCTTTTCCTTCTGTTCCTGATTATGATAGAAGATCACAGAGCGGTATTGTGTCCCTGCATCATTTCCCTGCCTGTTCAGCGACGTTGGATCATGTGTCTTAAAGAAAACAAGCAGAAGTTCTTCATATGAGATAACATCAGGATCAAAATCCATCTGTATCACTTCTGCATGACCTGTTTCTCCACTGCATACTTCCATATATGTGGGATTTTCAACCTGTCCTCCCATATATCCGGATACTACATTGGAAACCCCCTGTAATGCCTGAAATATTGCTTCTGTACACCAGAAGCACCCTGCGCCAAAAGTGGCTTGTTGTAATGCCATATAAAAGTTGAAAGTTGAAAGTTGTGAGTTGAAAGTTAATCCTATTAGTATGTATATTAAGTTACACAATTCCGGTGATTTTCCGGAATTAGTTAAATGCCCGGCGTATTGCTTAACATCTCATAATCTTTGCACCGGAATGCCCGGAATTACGTGCTATGTACCGGATGTCGTTACTACCATTTTAATAATAACGTAAGAAATGGATGAATGTTTCAAAAGTTATCCCTGCAAAACCTATCAGTCTGCAGTAGTATTTGGCTATAAAGCCTGTCATTGGCCCTTTCAACTTTCAACCCACAACCTGCAACCCACAACTTTCAACCTGCAACTTTCAACCTGCAACTTTCAACCTGCAACTTTCAACCTGCAACTTTCAACCTGCAACTTTCAACCCATAACACTAAACCCTACTGATACTGGATGTAGATCGGCTTTGGCGTCAGCTTAAGGAGCTCTTCGGGAGTCATCATTTTGTTGGGAGCCTTTTTTAGATCATTTTTATAGAATAATTTAAATCCTGTGAATTGTACAGGTTCAGGAAAAATGAAATGGCGGTACGTGCCTTTCTTTAATTCCGGCTCTCCCCATCCGTCCATATGGATTACCATTTGAACTTCAGGATGAAGTTTTATATTCTTATAATTGGTAACCATCTTCTGTGTAAAACGGTGTACTGTAAAGACTTTCGGGGGAAGATGGTTCTCTCTGACAAGTTTTGCCAGATAATCCGAGCAGTAATTGATATCGGCTGCGTCATACGTTCCAATCCTCGTACCGGGTTTTGCCCCGGTTTTCATAGAGAACTCAGGATCTATTCCCAAATGCACATGGGGCAGTATCAGGTACTTTTCAAGCAGGGGTAGTTCTGTTCTGATATCACTTAGCGCTACCTGAATATCGAGGAATACGATGGCGTTGCGTTTCCTGGCAATTTTTAACAGTGTGTCTATTTGTTTGGAAGGCATCCTGGTCCTGAATTTTCCATCTTTACCACCATCTCCCTGGGCGACTACCGCAATATAATGCAGTGCAGGCTGTACCGGTGTTTTCGGATCGGCCTTTTCCCAGTGCTTCACCTCACGATCGAGCCTTGAAAGCATTTCCCCCGGAGGATATTCTCCCAGGACCCCCATTCTTTTCGAATAAAGGTTACCGTAGTATGCTATAATACGCTTAAAGGGAAGAATGGCGCCCGGAAGAGGATAAGGCTGTCTTTTTACAGGCCAGTGACCTGTAGTATCACCGTTAGCCAGCTCCTTTATTTTTTGATTGTACGCCGCTGTATCAATAGGTTTGTAGTTTCCGTCAGGTTCTGTAATGATACTATCGGTGCTGCCGGAATTACCGGATATTTTTGAGCCTTTTGTTGTCTTGGGATTCTGAGTACATCCCAAAGAAACAATGCCTATTGCCAGGATAATTAAAAGTGTACGTTTATAAATCATATATAAATGGAATATTTGCAGCAAAATAGAGAAAAAGAATCAAGAATCAAGAATCGGGTTGCAGGTTGTGAGTTGTATGTTGCGGATTGTGGGTTGTGAGTTGAAAGTTGCGGGTTGAAAGTTGTGAGCTGACGGCTATGAGTTATGGGTTGAAGGTATTGCAGCACCTTGAACCTTTCAACCTTGAACTTTCAACCCACGACCCGCAACTTCGAACCCGCAACCCTCCTTACTTTTCCAAAAACACCGAGGGGAAGTTTAGATCCCGCTGTGGCTTGCAGGTAAAGTTCTCCTGTTTCCAGGTTTTGCGGATCAGCCAATGTTCCTGTGATCAGATTTTCTACGATCACAGATGAAAAGCCAAGAGAATAGGTATTCAGGATCAGGAAATGTTCCTCTTCGTCGAGAAGATTTGCCACATCTTTCATCATTTCAAGAATATGGTCTTCCAGCTTCCATTTCTCTCCGTTGGGCCCATGCCCGTAAGCCGGAGGATCAAGAATGATCCCGTGATATTTTTTACCGCGTTTGATTTCGCGCTTCACAAATTTCAAAGCATCTTCTACTACCCAGCGGATATCTTTCAGCTTCGAAATCTCCTGGTTTTCGTTTGCCCAGGTTACCACCTGCTTAATTGAGTCAACATGGGTGGTATCTGCCCCGGCAGCCCTGGCAACCAGTGAGGCACCGCCGGTATAGGCAAACAGGTTAAGTACTTTAGGCTGTGGTGATTTAAATTTTTTGACTGTATCCGAAATATAATCCCAGTTAACGGCCTGCTCCGGAAAAACACCAACATGTTTAAATGAAGTAAGTCCCAGGCGCAGATTAACCGAGATGTCATTATTCTGATAATTTATATGCCAGCGGTCGGGAGTTTTAAGATTCTTTTTTATCCACTCGCCCGAAGTTGCCGAACGTCCCTTAAACCGGATGTCGTGTAATTTCTGCCATTCAGACTGCGTCAGCTTTTTATCCCATACAGCCTGAGGTTCAGGACGTATTAAAGTAACATTGCCAAAACGTTCAAGCTTTTCAAAATCCCCGCAATCGATCAGTTCGTAGTCTTTCCAGTGAGTGGGAGTCAGTAATGAGATCATGTACTATTAAGTTGTAAGTTATAAGCTGTACGTTGTAAGTTTTGAGTATGGCCCAAAAATAGATCAGTACAACATTTTATTCAAAGTACAAATGTACATGAAGTTTTTTTAAGCAACACCAGGCACATGAAAATAGCCCAGAGGCTCACAACGAACCATTTTGAACAGGGAAAGACAGCCTGTTACTGGTGGCAGCCTACCCTGCCGCCGGGCAGTCTGCACCACGGTTTTCCCTTTTTTGCGCATTTTCCCGAAGCGGTCCAGACGCGGGGTCGGCGCAGGGTCGAACCTGTGTACCAGCCGTCCAGAAGTGTTCTGCCAGAGGGGTGCCAGAGGGCCTTATCCTTACATTTTTTCCCTTGCGGCCTGCGCAAACTTACTGGCAAAAACGAAATCATTTAATTGCTTATTGTCGGCATTGACAATCTCCTGGTTAGAACCTTCCCATTCCTTATACCCGTCGTAAAGGAAAATAATTTTCTCACCTATGCCCATTACCGAATTCATATCATGAGTTACCACCACCGTTGTAATATTATACTCGTCGGTAATTTCATTGATCAATTCGTCTATTAAGATCGCCGTTTTGGGATCGAGGCCCGAATTAGGTTCGTCAACAAAAAGATATCTTGGCTGCATGGAGATTGCACGGGCAATACCCACCCTTTTTTTCATACCTCCCGAAAGTTCAGAAGGATAAAGCTTGTTTTTTCCTTTCAGGTCTACACGTTCCAGGCAGAAGTTTACACGGTCGAGTTTTTCTTCTTTACTCTGGTTCGTAAACATATTGAGCGGAAACATAATATTTTCTTCTACCGTCATCGAATCGAAAAGGGCGGAATTTTGAAACAACATTCCTATTTCTTTCCTGATATCGATACGTTCTTCGGTATTTAATCTTGTAAAATCACGGCCATCATATATCACCGAACCCTGGTCAGGGGCATGCAGGCCTACCATACATTTAAGCAGTGTGGTTTTACCCGAACCCGAGCCACCAATGATAAGGTTATTCATTCCATCAGTAAAAGTGGCGGATATTCCCTTAAGTACGTAATTGTCGTCGAATGATTTATGTATGTCTTTTATTTCAATCATAGCATCAGTCCTGTAATAACATAATCAGCACACAGAATAGAAATACAGCTAATAACCACTGTTTTGGTGCTGGCCCGGCCAACTTCAAGAGCACTTCCTTTTACATAAAATCCCTGGTATGCCGAAACAGATGTAATTATGAACCCAAAAAAGAACGCTTTGACAAGAGATACCGCGATAGTATACGGATTAAAGCCCTCAGTAATACCCCTGTAATAATCGGCTCCTGAAATGGCGCCCGAAAAAGAACCTCCCATATATCCGCCCAGAATAGCCAGTCCTATTGAAATAACTACCAGTAAGGGTATCATAGTGATTCCTGCAAGAATTTTAGGAAGGATCAGATATCCCGGAGCATTGATCCCCATAATTTCCAAAGCATCAATCTGTTCGGTAACCCTCATCGTGCCTATTTCCGATGAAATGGATGAACCTATTTTTCCGGCAAGTACCAGGGCACTGATCGTGGGACTTAGCTCCAGGATTGCAGAGTCGCGGTTAACAGAACCTATGATGGTACGGGGTATTAAGTCGCTCTGCAACTGAAAGGCTATTTGCAGGGTCATTACAGCTCCTACGAACAGGGAGATAATCCCGATGAGATATATCGATTCGACTCCAATATAGACCATTTCATTGAAGATGTTCTTAGAGTAAATATTCCATTTTTCAGGACGTTTGAAAACCGACTTTAGCAATAATATATATCTTCCGAAATCTGTAAACATATTTTTTTAGCTCTAAAATAAATTCCCCCTTTAAATATAACGTTTGATCGTTTTTTCTTTACTTACAGACGGCTACTTATCAAGGGACCGGTTTCCCGGACAGAACAACAACACTTTCCCTCTGTTGATGTTTTGATAAATAGCAATGCTATAAAAGTACACAGAAAATTAAAGATGTAACAAACAATAAACTTAAGGGTCTAAGTATTCATTGAGCAAGCAATAAAAATAAAGGCATTATGCACACTATAATTGAAATGTATCATGGAAAAGAAATTGCAACGCGATGAAAATCGTAAGATGCTTGCAGGCGTAGCTGCAGGTCTGGGCGAGTATTTTGATATCGAAGTTACCTGGGTAAGGGTAATCTTTATCCTGATGGCTGTCTTCGGACTGTCGGGCGTTCTGCTTTACATTATTTTGTGGATCGTAGTGCCGGCAAAACCTTATTTTGCCGACATTCCTAAATATGAGGCCGATTACCGTGTACACGATAGCGGGGAACCGGTATATTCTCCAAATCAGCCTTTCGGTAAGCCTCTCAGAAAACAGGGAAACGGAAGATTTGTTGCCGGTATCATCCTGGTAGCTGTAGGTGCTTATTTTTTAATGAATGAATTTTATATTCTTCCTTACTGGTTCTCCCTCGCGAAGCTGTGGCCTGTTATTCTGATCGTTATTGGAATTGTAATTCTGGGAAGGTCGGGAAAGAAAGATGGCTTTAACGATTATAAGGGAAACGATTATAAAGAAAAGCCCAATCCTTCGTTCGACACAGAAAAAAAAGAAGATACTACAGACAAACCCGGCGACCAGCCATTAGTGTAAAAGATTATGAAGACGGAAAAAATTATATGGGGACTGATACTGGTATTTATCGGCGGGATCCTTCTCCTTCAAAACTTTGGAGTGATCGACTTTCAGTGGCTTGTAATCTGGAGGTTCTGGCCTCTTATTCTTATCCTGATCGGAGCGAATATGCTCTTTTCAAGAGAAAATTCCAGGATGGGGGCAATCATTTCGGTAATTCTTACCGTAGCGGCACTGGCATTTATCGGATGGCAGGGTTCGGTAAATAATTACGACAGCCACCCTGACTGGCTTTTCAGATATAAAAGGGATACCGGTGATTGGGAGAATCGTAAAACCCGTTCGAATACCTTCTCCGAAAAATACATTCCCGGTACAAAATATGCTACCCTCAATATATCCGGCGGCGCTACTAATTATATTTTAAAGGATTCTACTTCCGGTTTATTCAGCGCCGTGGTAAACAGCAGCTTCGGTGATTATTCCCTGTTAAAAGTGTCTAAAGACAGCTCTGAGGTACTTGACTTTAAAATGGGAGGTAAAGGCGACTGGCACATGGGCGGAAGAGGCGGAAATAAAGCGGTGATGTCGCTGAATGTAAACCCTGTTTGGGACATAAATGTCGAAACCGGTGCAGGAAAAAGTAATTTTGACCTTTCGGTTTTTAAGATCCGCAATATCAGCTTCCAGGGTGGTGCCAGTACACTCGATCTTAAACTGGGCGAGCCGCAGGTATTATCAACGGTAAACATAGAAACAGGAGTTTCAACAATCAGGATCGCGATCCCTTCTTCTGCCGGGTGTCAGATTAAAACGGATTCAGGATTATCATCAAACGATTTTGAAGGATTCAGTAAGCAATCTGATGATTCGTATATTACCTCAAACTTTAATACAGCTTCCCGGAAAATTATTATTAATCTTGAAGGGGGATTGTCTAAGTTTGATGTACGACGATATTAATAAATATGGCTGATGAATACCTTGTAGTGATAGACGGAAAGCCTGAAGGGCCTTTCGGTAAGGAAAAGATGAAGGAGATGGGACTGAAGCCCGGCTCTTTTGTAAAATCAGCGGGTATGGACGATTATAAGGAAGCTCATGAAGTTGAAGAACTTTGCGGGCTTCTCGGCTTCACCCATACGCCGGTGCCTCTCCCTCAGTATTACGCGTCGCTGGATATAAGGCTTCTGGCTTCTTTAATAGATCACCTGCTGGTCTTTGCTGTTTATGTGGTAGTAATACTTATTACGGTATCGGCAGTTGAATCTAAATATTTAAAAATTGCGTTTGCCATAACAGGAATTCCTATCATCCCAATCACAAAGCTGATCGTCGAAATATTCATGGAAGCGTCGTCCAGGCAGGCTACTTTTGGAAAACAATGGCTGGGAGTTAAAGTGACCGACGAACGGGGCAACCGCTTAAGCTTATCACGAAGCGCAGCGCGCAACGCATTAAAAATCCTTTCTGATTTAACTCTTGGAATTGGTTATCTCATGGGATTTTTTCACAGAAAGCAACAATGCCTGCACGACCAGATCGCGCGAACTCTGGTCATTAAATCCCGGCTGGTATAAATCCCCAGCTATTTTACCCGGGCATTGCATTTATCGCATACCCCGCTTACAACCAGGCTGACGGATTCAGATTTAAAACCCCGCGGTAAGCTGATAACAGGAATATGCATCTCATTCAGGCAATATATATGATGACAAACTATACAGTTAAAATGCAGATGTTCATCATGATGCTGACTCTCCGTACAGGAAGAATGGCAGACAGCGTAATTCGCTGTGCCATTCATATCAATAATCTTATGAATGATCCCTTTTTCTTCAAAAGTTTTAAGAATACGGTATAACGTAACGCGGTCAATTTCTTTTCCCAGTATTTCTTCCAGATCAGGCTGCGAAGTAGCAACCTCCCGTGTGGAAAGTACTTCCAGAACACTATTTCTCGGTACAGTTTTTTTCAGGTTATGCTTCTCAAGTAGCTGGTCGAACTTCCTATCCATTTTTCCCTCTTTCAAAAGATAAAATTAGTTAAATATTATGAATTATGAGTTTTTAAAAGTGTTCGCGGGTGCTTACGCAGTTGCCGGTCTTTCATCTTTCTTTGAAGAACAGTTTTATAGATGAAAAGCAGATAATATTATGAGTTTTTATGCCGGGGAATAAAATCGGTTCAGAACGTATAATTCTGTATTTTTGTATGTTTTTAAAATCTTATGAATACAGATACCAACACTGTTCTGCAAGGAACGTATTGTAATTCCTTAACTGAATACTCCCGTTTTATTACCCGGGAAGTACCTGTCGGGCATATTCCTTTAGGCGGGAATAATCCCCTGCGTATTCAAAGTATGACAACCACCAATACAATGGATACCCTGGCTACAGTAGAGCAAAGCATCCGTATGGTAGAGGCAGGATGCGAATATGTTCGTATAACAGCTCCCAGTATCAAAGAAGCAGAGAACCTTGCCGCAATAAAAAAGGAACTTCGCAGCCGTGGCTATGACGTTCCTCTCATTGCAGATATCCATTTTACACCTAATGCCGCTGAAGCCGCTGCCCGTATTGTAGAAAAAGTGCGCATCAACCCGGGAAATTATGCTGATAAAAAGCGGTTTAACCAGCTTGATTATACTTCTTCAGAGTATGAAGCAGAGCTGGAACGCATTTTTCAGAAATTTGCCCCCCTGGTAAAAGTTTGTAAGGAATACGGCACAGCCATGCGCATTGGCACCAACCATGGGTCGCTGTCTGATCGCATTATGAGCTATTACGGCGATACGCCGCGGGGCATGGTAGAATCGGCTATGGAGTTTATCCGGATGTGCGAAAGCCTTAATTATTACAATCTGGTGATCTCTATGAAAGCCAGTAACCCTCAGGTGATGGTGCAGGCATACCGTCTGCTGGTAGCCACCATGCAAAAGGAAGGGATGAATTACCCCCTTCACCTTGGAGTTACAGAAGCCGGAGACGGTGAAGACGGCAGGATTAAATCGGCTGTAGGAATAGGTACACTTCTGGAAGATGGTTTGGGAGATACTATCCGCGTTTCTCTTACCGAAGACCCTGAATTTGAAGCGCCGGTAGCCATTGCCCTGGCAAAAAGATATGAGGAAAGGAAAGTCCAGATGCAGTTTGTTGTCAATGAAGGCAATGATGCGGTGAACCAGGATTTAGCCGGCTCTTCAATGAGATTGCCGGAAGGCTTTTCTCCTTATGAATATCAAAAGCGTCAGTCTGCCGAGTTAAATACCTTTATTGGCGGTCATCAGGTACCCAGGGTAATCATTGATCTTTCGGCAGAAAATCTTCGTGATCCGGGAGTATTAGCGGCTGCAGGATATAATTATTCGGCCCTGTTAGACAAATACAACATGGGCGAGCAGTCGGTCGATTTTGTATACCTTGCAGATCAGCGCCCTTCTTTTACGATGCCGGGGAACTTAAAGCAATTGTATGATTATACAACCTGGCTGAAACTGGATAATAAAAAGAACTGCCATCCCTTATTTACTTTAAGCGAATATATCGAAGCGGGGGAGAAGGATCCTGCTTTAAACCTGGTCAGGATATCCAATTCAGAATTGCAGAACGGCCTGTTTAACCAGTTGCTTATCAATAATACCCTTGTCTTTGTGCTTGAAACTGATAAAGAGCATGGTATGGCCGATCAGAGGCAGTTTTTCTTTTCCTTGCAGGAGGCAGGGATCGCTGCGCCGGTTGTGATCAGGAGAAAATATGGGAAGCAGCCGTTAGCTTCAGGACAGCACCCCGGTATTGAAGCGCCGGAACAGTCATTAGCTGTTAATGGGCGGCCATTAATGGCGGTCAATGCTGAATCTGATTTTCAGCTTTATGCAGCTACAGATGCCGGAGCTCTGCTGGTTGACGGACTGGGAGATGGTATCTGGCTTGACGCACCTTATATATCGCGGAAAACTGTTGTCAGCACTGCATTTGGTATTTTACAGGCTACCCGTTCGCGGATCTCCAAAACAGAATACATATCATGCCCCAGTTGCGGCCGTACTTTATTCGATCTGCAGGAAACTACTCAAATGATCCGCAGCCGTACCAGCCATTTAAAAGGGGTGAAAATTGGGATTATGGGATGCATTGTAAATGGTCCCGGAGAAATGGCCGACGCTGATTATGGCTACGTTGGAACGGGTCCCGGAAAGATCACCCTGTACCGGGGAAAAGAAGTGGTAAAGAAGAACGTAAATACCGAAGATGCTCTGGATGAGCTGATAGAAATTATAAGGGAAGACGGGAATTGGGTTGAAGGTTGAAGGTTGAAGGTTGAAGGTTGAAGGTTGAAGGTTGAAGGTTGAAGGTTGAAGGTTGAAGGTTGAGGGTTGAAGGTTGAAGGTTGGGTTGAAAGGTGATTTAGATAGACAATAGCCTGTTTTTCGGCTCATGATCATTGAACCGGGAATATATTTAAACTGGCTTAAGCTTTTGGCTTAAACCAGTTTATAGAAGATCTTATCCTGAGCCTTTATTAAGCTTTACCCTTCCTGGCAATTACTTTTTGTACTGCGGCGATAATATGATCGCTGTCGAGTCCATATTTCTTCATCAGGTCGGCAGGTTTACCGCTTTCGCCAAAAGAGTCGTTAACGGCAATATATTCCTGCGGAAGAGGGTGGTTCTTTACAAGGACTTGTGCAATGCTGTCGCCAAGACCGCCAAGACGGTTGTGCTCTTCGGCAGTAACCACGCAGCCTGTTTTAGCTACTGATTTCAGTACAGCTTCTTCATCAAGGGGTTTTATAGTATGAATATTGATGATTTCGGCGTCAATACCCATTTCTGCAAGTTTCTGTCCTGCGAGAATAGCTTCCCAAACGAGGTGGCCGGTAGCAAAAATGCTGACGTCTTTTCCTTCGTTCACCATCCAGGCTTTCCCGATTTCGAATTTCTGATCAGCATCGGTGAAGATTGGCATCACCGGACGGCCAAAGCGTAAATAAACCGGGCCTTCATACTCCGCAACAGCGATCGTTGCGGCCTTTGTCTGGTTATAGTCGCAGGTGTTAATCACCGTCATACCGGGAAGCATTTTCATCAGACCGATATCCTCCAGGATCTGGTGGGTAGCACCGTCTTCACCCAATGTCAAACCGGCATGTGAAGCACAGATCTTTACATTTTTGTTTGAGTAAGCAATCGACTGGCGGATCTGGTCGTATACACGGCCTGTAGAGAAGTTAGCAAAAGTCCCGGTGAAGGGGATCTTTCCGCCAATTGTCATCCCTGCGGCCATTCCCATCATATTTGCTTCCGCAATACCGACCTGGATAAAACGTTCGGGAAATTCTTTAATGAAGGCTTCCATTTTGAGAGAGCCAACAAGGTCGGCACAGAGTGCCACTACATTCTCATTTCTTTTACCGGCCTCAAGAAGCCCGGCTCCAAAACCAGAACGTGTATCTTTTTTTTCTGTAAAAGGATATTCTTTCATTTCAATATTTTTTTTAATAATCCTCCAATGTTGAATCCAATTGACCCAATGCTGCTGCAAGCTGCTCATCATTAGGAGCTACGCCATGCCATTTATGCGAACCCATCATGAAATCTACTCCAAAACCCATAATGGTTTCCATTAATATCATAACCGGTTTTCCTTTAAATGCCCTGGATTTAGCAGATTCAAGTACACGGATCACATCTTCCATATCATTTCCGTTCATCTCAAGAACATCCCATCCGAAAGCTTCCCATTTGGCGCGAAGGTTACCGAGCGATAATACTTTATCCGTAGGGCCGTCAATCTGCTGACCGTTTACATCAATCGTAGAAATGAGGTTATCAACCTTGTTATGCGGGGCAAACATGGCTGCTTCCCAGGTTTGCCCTTCCTGCAACTCTCCGTCGCCGTGAAGTGAGAAAACAAGGGATTTATCGTTGTTTAATCGTTTGGTAAGCGCAGCTCCGACGGCAACCGACATGCCCTGGCCTAAAGAGCCTGAAGCGATGCGGATTCCCGGAAGGTGCTCATGTGTAGTAGGATGACCCTGAATCCTGGAGTTGATCTTGCGGAAAGTTGCAAGTTCTTTTATATCAAAATAGCCTGATCTGGCCAGTACACTGTACCAGACCGGTGAAATATGGCCGTTAGAGAGGAAAAATAGATCTTCTCCAACGCCATCCATATTAAAATCAGGATTATGCTTCAGTACGTGAAAGTAAAGAGCAACAAAATAATCAGTACATCCTAATGAGCCTCCGGGATGGCCCGACTGGCACTGATGTACCATTCTTACAATATCACGCCGTACCTGTTTTGCGATGCCGGTTAGTTTTTCAATATCTGCTTTCATCATTAATTAGAAAGCGACTAAAATAGGAAATTTAGTTGGAACTTGCCGGTTGAAAGTTGAAGGTTGTGAGTTGCGGGTTGAAGGTTGAAGGTTGCGGGTTGAAGGTTGCGGGTTGAAGGTTGAAGGTTGAAGGTTCCGGGTTGAAGGTTGAAGGTTGAAGGTTGAAGGTTGAAGGTTGAAGGTTCCGGGTTG
>JAATFW010000267.1 GCA_015654985.1 Sphingobacteriales bacterium
AGCCGCAGCAGCAATCCGCGGCCAGCTCATTCTGAAGAATGATTTAGGGCCGGCTGTTTTTTTCGTATAGGCGTTCAGGCGGTAGTATATGGATTCCAGGCGTTCATCTACGTCTGCAATATCTCCGCCCTGTTCGTGTACCCCGGTTTCAAGCTCCTTCAGGATGAGTTCTTTTAATATTTCCTGGCTCTCCTGAATGTTGAAGTATGTTAATAATTTCTGTATTTCTGCATCAGTGCTATCTTCATTTAAGTATCGCTGAAACAGAACTTTTATGCTATCTTTCATGAGCAATTAATTAATAGATAATACACAGCTGAAGGGAAAAGCAATGAACCTGAATGACGAAAAATAAAGCGTTATTGTATAATGCAGTGATATATAGCGACTTTAATTTTAGAAAAGTATAAAAATAAAGTGGATTTTGTTATTGAAATGGTAACTTTCAGCGGGTTTATTATTAAAAAAATGCAATTTATTGTAAATTTGATTGTGAAGTACATCAGTTTTTGAGGGTTTTGGAGGAATCATATCAACGGGATTTGCTTATTCGCCTGAAAAAGGGAGATAAGTCTGCTTTTAATGAAATTTACAAGGTTTTCAGCAAACCATTGTACCTGAAAGTGCTGCGGATGGTGAAAGATAAGGACGTTGCTGATGAGCTTATTCAGGAACTATTCATCAAGTTATGGGATAATCATGATAAAATTGATGAACAACGGTCTTTTCAGAGCTATTTGTATGTAATTGCACAAAACCTCGTATATAACCATTTCAGGAAGCTGGAGTCGGATCAAAGATTGCTGCGGTCGGTACTTGCAGGGGAGCTTTTGGATAACAGAGCCCCGAATGCAGACGAGCAACTTACTCAGAAGGAAGTATCCGGGCTCGTGAAGAATGCCATCGATCAGCTCTCTCCGCAAAGGAAGCAGGCGTTTATGCTGTGCAAAATAGAAGGGAAAAGCTATAGAGAAGCCAGTGAAATAATGGGTGTTTCTGTTGCTACGATTAACAGCCATATCACGCAGTCGCTGCAGACTATCAAAGCCTACATCCTGAAGCACCGGGATATGCATATGCTGATGATAGGTGTTTATATGGCTTTTGTTCCGGCCCTTCGGTGAGCTTCTCCTCTATATCTGCTGAATACTTTCTGCTATCTTTTATAATAATATTTGCTAGTATTGCCGTATTAATCCTCCTGTTTTATGAAGACCCAGAAAGAAAGAATGTTTGACGGAGAGCCATACGATGCTCACACAGAAGAAATGATCGCTATACGTAAAAAGGTAAAGCGCATTCTTCACCGGTTGAATGTAACCGAATATTATTCGGATAATTTCCAGGAAATAATGAATGAACTTTGTCCGAATTCGGCAAAAGACATTCACCTTGAACCTCCTTTTTATTGTGATTACGGGGATCATATTTATGCCGGCGAAAAAGTGTTCATTAACTTCGGGGCTGTAATTCTCGACGGGGCAAAAGTAACCATAGGCGCTCACACCATGATAGCGCCCGGAGTGCATATATATACTGCCCGGCACCCCCTGGATATTGCCGAACGTGATAAATGGGAAGACTGCAGGCCGGTTTCTATCGGAGAGCGATGCTGGATTGGAGGGCATGTTACCATTTGTCCGGGTGTAACAATAGGAAACCGTTGTGTAATAGGAGCGGGATCTGTGGTTGTAAAGGATATTCCCGACGATTCGCTGGCTGTTGGAAATCCCGCCGGGGTGATTCGCAGGCTTAACAACGCTTAACAACACTCCGTATGCTTTGTGAGGCCTGGCTTTTCATGTTTCTACCGGGTGCAACAAAATAGAGTAAAGACCTTTTTATAGTTATGGGGCAGTAATGAAAGCTTTGCCGGGATATATTTGATTATTAATGGGGTAGTATAAACCGCCTCTGGAATCTTTTAAAATGACAATATTGCAGCGTAAAGGAACTTTACAATTATTTAATTTTTGCCTTCCAGAAATTAAATTTGGTATAAAAACTGTCGAAATCAAACGGCTTTGTAATATAATCATCCATGCCGGCGTCGCGGCAATCCTGCATATCCTGTTCATAGGCACCGGCTGTCATGGCAATAATTACCGGCCTTTTGTCGCTATACGTTTCTATAATTTTCCGGGTAGCCTGCAATCCATCCATTTCGGGCATCTGCACATCCATAAATATGATATCATAAGCCTGTCTTTGCAATGACAGGAGTACCTCTAATCCGTTTGAAACCACATCGCAGTTGTACCCGATATTTTTCAACGCTTTTGCTATTATTTTCTGGCTGATCAGATTATCTTCGGCAATCAGCACGCGTATTTGATGATCGTTTATAAGCGGGACGTTTTGCGGCTGATCAGGTTTATCCGTATTGTTTTTCTTTACAACCGTACCTGATTGTGATAAGGTATCGGTCAGTACTTTCAAAAAATACAATTGCTTGAGGGGTTTATCCAGAATAGCAGTAAAAAGTTCCCGGTCTTTTTTATGGCCTGAGGGAAAATGCCCTGTTGAACAAAACAGCAGTACCGGTATTTTTTTACCGTATTTTTTATTGATATGCCTGGCCACGTCAATGCCGGTCATGCCCGGCATCCGCATATCCGTAATAACCACATCATATTGATTTTGCTTCATTGCGGCAATGCCGTCGGGGCCGTTGGTAAATATATCAGCATGCATTCCCCAAAGCTCGCAATGGCCTTTTAATATGCGGAGGTTGGTCAGGTTATCGTCAATCAGCAGGGCCGATTTACCAGCCAGCTCTTTTTGTACCGGCAGAGGCCTGAATTCTTTTATCTGGTTACCTGCATTTAACCCGATGGTAAAACTGAAGGTAGTACCTTTGTTTACTACGCTGTCTACCCAGATCCGGCCATGCATTTTTTCCACCAGCCGGGCGCTGATAACCAGCCCGAGCCCTGTGCCTCCATATTTACGGGTGGTTGATGAATCTACCTGCGAAAAGGAATTGAACAGCTTGTGCATCTTATCCTGCGGGATGCCAATACCGGTATCTTTTATTGAAAATTGCAGTTCGTAGTTATTGTCTTTTTTCGACAGTAATTTAATGGTGGTGAGTATTTCGCCCGAAGGGGTAAACTTGATGGCATTGCTTACCAGGTTGACCACTATCTGGCGTAGGCGTGTCATATCGCCGATCATTTCCATTGGCACTTCCGGTTCTATAAAATACAACAGGTCTATATCTTTTTCATAAGCTCTTGGGGTCAGCAGGTCGTAGGTTTCTTCAATAATCTTATTAATAAAGAACGGATGTTCTTCCAGCTCCAGCTTGCCAGATTCTATTTTAGAGAAGTCAAGGATCTCATTAATGATCTCCAGCAGCGAATCTGCGCTCACGCGGATCGATTCCACAAAATCAAATTGTTCCTCATCCAGGCGGGTGGTACGTAATAAGCTGGTCATACCCATCACGCCGTTCATTGGGGTTCTTATTTCATGGCTCATATTGGCCAGAAATTCTGATTTTGCTTTATTCTGGGCGTCTGCCAACTTGCTTTTCTCCTTAAGCTGCTCATTCAGGTTTTTTAGTTCCTCCTCAAAAAGATGCTGACTGGTTATATCCTCAAAGATCCACAGAATGCCGCTCACATGTTTAGAAACAGTGGGTGTGCAGGATACGTTCAGTACAAAAAAATCAGGCTCGTTAAATATCCAGTGCCAGTTGTCTGCTTTTTTCTTCTTCAGCCGGAAAAGCTCCTCCGCTTTTTTATCTATTTCATTCCTGTTGCTTGCGCGGTTACGCAGTTTTTGCATCGCTTCTGAAAGCGCCGACGGCTGTACGTTTCCGCTTTTCAGATTAAACAGGCTGGCTGCCCGGGCATTTAACCAACTGTTTCTGCCGCTGTTGTCAATAAAAACGATACTTTGGGGCACCGTTTGCAAAATGGCGTTAAAACGTACCTTTAGCTCTTCGAGCGTATAATACGTGGTTGACAGCCTGGCTGTTTCATTGATCTTAGCCTGGCATGCCAACGCAAATTCAGTAAAATCATCAGTAAAATCAAAATTATTTTGCCAAACCAGCATGACATAACCCCCTCCATCCATTTGATCAACCGGGAAGACTGCGAGTGACGCAGGCGAATTAAATAAAGCGATGAGCGCAGGATCTATCCCTTCAAATGGCGCATTAAAATATTGCGGCAGTTTATCGTGCTGAAAGATC
>JAATFW010000080.1 GCA_015654985.1 Sphingobacteriales bacterium
AAATCGTCCAATAAATTCAAGGATTAACTTTTTATAGTGGTCATCCTTAAATCCCCGAAGCTTTATATATTCACTTTTTTCGCCTGTTGCCTTCGCAACCGTTGCAGAAATATGAAATACGGGTTTTCTACCTTCGATCAGGTCTTTTGACCTTAGCTGTTTTATTTCATTATCATTCAGTACTTTGCCTTTGGAAACTTTATCCAGTAAAATAATGTCATCGAGGCTCAATTCAGGCATGGTTGCGAGTTTTCGGGCGTAATTCAGATCTGCTACTTTTCCCGTGATTGTTACTTTGACCTTTTGCCTGCTGATCTCATAATCAGGAAGTGGAAAGAACTTTCGTCGCTGGATCTAAACATTCTCTTAATACCACTCCCAATTGCATCAATCATATTCAGGTTGATCATTGCTTCTATCAAGAATGGATTGCGGTATTTTGACTCCGGCGCATCGGAGATGACGACCTCTTCAACACTTTCTGGTATAAAATCTCCGGAGTTTGTAAAGATCAGTTTTCCCTCTTCGTTTTCTACCACATTTATTTTCCCTCCCAGAGTATAGTCCTGATGGGCGATGCTATTATTAAGGGCTTCACGGATGACATAAGGATCATATTGGTCAACCTCTTCAGGGAATAAAGTGCCTTCGGTAATATAACGGTATTTCAGGTTTCTTATCTTCTGATAAACCATTTCTGTACTGAGGATAAGCGGGCAGCCGTAATGAGCATAGTCTTTTTCAATATTGTCCCGGTCCCGGAGTATCCACGAAATCTTGGACGTTGCGGGGTTAATGAAGTGTTCTGATTCTGGCTTACCGAGTAGAAGAATTGCGGTACGTGTTATCTTTCCTTTGATGCAAATCTTTGCCTTGTTCAGGAAAGTAGCATCATTCCACTGATCTACCTCACTGCTAAGATGTACGTTCTTGACTTTAAAATTTAAGCGTGCCTTTTGGATAGCTTCCTCCGACAAATCTTCCAGAGCTGCATCCGGAATAATAGCAGCACTCCAATCCTCGCTGCTGATTTGTTTTTGTATGCGATTATATTCTTCAGGATTCAGAGCGTTTAGTTCTTCTCCATCTCTTCCATAAAAATGCCCCTTCCAGGCTATGGGCATTCCTTTCGGCGCTGCAGGAATTTCAAAGAGGACAACTCGTTTCCCCTCTGCTTTTATTTCGTAGATCTCAATAAAGGTAATGCGGGCAGTTGTATGATTTGCTACTTCAGCTTTAAGACTATGCAGATCGCTGGAATTGTTTCTGAATAATGTACCGGTAATGAACTTGTCTTTGTCACTTACTCCAAAAACAAGCCACGCATTTGCTTTATTCTTGAGATTAGCCTCATTGCTAAGAGCTGAAAAGTACTTTCCTAATTTATTAAAGTCGTATTGGTTCTTCGCCTCTTTAAATTCTGCCACTTCCGTTTCATAACCCTTTGTAATAAGTTCTTGAAGTATACTTTTTATATCCTCCTCTGTTTTCATCTAACAAATATTTAGAATTGCCGTGTTGCCGATTTTATACGCTCCTTATACAAATCCCTCAGGATAATCATCTTGGTTTTGATTTCCCTGACGGATTCGTCCTTCGCTTTTTCTTTACATCGCAGGTCTTTCAAAAGCCACATTGCAAATCCTTTAAATATTGATCTGGATTTAAAGAAGAATATGCTTATAGCAAAAATGCCCAAATTTATCTGGATTGCGGAAATTTATTGAAGGGTGCTTTCAAATTTTTCGATGGTGAAACTTCCGGATTGATCGTCCTGGAAGCGGCTGAAGCCAATTTACCAGTTCTGACACTTTAATATTTGCAAGGTACCCGGATCGGTTTGTTAGTAGGATAGATGCAAGGGAGCTTGTTTTAAACGCCTAAGGTCTATACATAAAGCATTGAATTAAACGCTTATAGGATTACCCCGTATAGATTGTCGTTGCAGGTAAGTCAGAGAAAGTGTTCATAGTATGATTTAGGGAGAGGAGCCACAGCGTATTCAGCAATGTATCCGTTAAGAGTTGACCCCTCGTCTGATATTTTTATTATTCAGCCTTCATGGCTTTTTGAAAGTACGTCGTAACTTTGATCTGTCCAATTTGATAACGTTATGGCAGAGGCAATTTTCAGATTAAAAGACCTGTTTGGAGAAACACTTGACACCAGAGATGCTGCAATGGTTTTGGCTCAGGAAATAGCTGAAGCCAATGTCAGATCTGTTATTCTTGATTTTGACGAAGTGGCTTTCCTTTCCAGATCTTTTGCAGACCAGCTTATCAAAGAACGTGTGAAATTATTCAGTTTAAAAGGCGCAACCACTCAGTTGATAAACATGGAAGATCGGCTCGTAGATGTTTTTCAGGCTGTCACCAGAACACAGGAAAAGGTTAATTTAAGACGTGATTTTCCGGTTGTTCACCCGGTTTCTAATGTGGAAGGAATAGAAAAGGTGTTTGATGCGCTGTAACTTTCTAAAGAGAAAACTATTTGCGAAAAGGTGTGCCACTTGCAGCGAAACAAGCCGCTGAGAAAAGTAAGTTGGCGAATGACAAAGTCGAAAAATTAAAGGACAAATCAAAAGCACCAAAAAGCACACTAAGTAAGTAGTTTATTTGATACACAGCTAATACAAATTGCTATTTTTGAAAACTGATTATTTTCTGAATATAATAACATGAATTTAGAACGTTATCAATATATTAACAGTAACGATTACTACGATTACGAATTTTATAGCGAGGGGCCGAAAGGACGGATTAGTAAAATGGTTACATTTTCTCGCATTCTCAATACTAACCCGGCTATTTATAATTTGGCGTTTGGTGATCTAAATCCTGACACCGGAGAGCTGGACGATACGGTAATCAGTAATAATCAGGACAGGGATATTGTATTGGCCACTGTAGCAAATACTATTGAGGAATTTTGTAATCATCACGGTAATCATTATATCTATGCCAAAGGAAGTACACCGTCCCGAACAAGGTTATACCAAATGGGTATAACAAGCCTTTGGAACGAAATTAGCATAGATTTTGAGGTGTACGGGCTTAAGGGTAATGACTGGCAGGATTTTGAACCTAACAGTGATAATTATGATGCTTTTTTGGTAAAGCGTAGGTAATTGATTAAATTTGAATATTAAAGTAGAAAGGGAATAAAATGGCAACGACAACAAATAGTTTATCTATAAAAAAAGGATTTGGCGCCGGTACTATTAGTGATCAGGTTAAAAGTCATGCTAATGATCCTTTTGTAATAAAAAAAGTAGAGGAAGCAACTAAGACTATCCAAAGGGTCGGCTTGCCGGGCAAAAAAAAGAAATAAAGTATTGGAGAAATTATAAATGAAAGGCTGGATATTTTATCCGGCCTTTTATGTGTATAACTGTTACATTATTCATAGTAGGAGTTTGGAAATGAGATAAATATGAGTAAATCTCAATTAAGTGAATATGAAATGACACAGGCGGCATGAACCTGAAAAATTTCTGTAAACTCTATCTTGCGCTCAACAAAACGACAGAAGATATCTTTAAAGAGATAATAACTGGAGCGGAAAAGGATCCAAATTCAGAAGAATTTCAGCTCTCTTATGAGCAGGAACTACAAGTTAGACATCAAGTTGAGAGTGTTTCCGGGCAGTCCATTTCAGTCGGTTTATCGGTGGACGACATCAATCGCTTATATCTTTTGCTAAGATATACTCGTAACCGTAAATTTAAAAAGAATGAACTAATGGCTAAATTCAAACTTGCCTTTTTGACCAGGAATTTGACCAAAATATTGAAGCTTGCTGTTGAAGCAGGCTGGGTGTCAATGACTCATCCGGATCGTCCAAACCACAAGGATCAGCGGTATTATACAACAGAAGCGGGGATAGGTGTGCTGAATTTAAAAGGTGCCGAATAGGTGATACAGCGCTGTAATTATATATCGGAGGCGTTCCTTTTAAGTAGCTTTCTAAGTAAACTGAAGATATTTAGTTTGTTCAAAAACTACCAAAACTAAGGACGTCTCTTATGACCCAATCATTTATGATACCCACGATTACATTGACAAGCTGATCGGCTTCAAATTTGACGATGTATTTTACGCCACATTCTGGAAGTATTAGACAATGAAAAACACCAAGATGCGTTGGCAGCAAGATGTGACTTAACTAAGAGCAACATCAGTAATATTGAAAATGGCAAGAAAGATTTTACGTTCACAACGTTTTTAGAATATGCAAGAGGTTTGGGTTCGCACCCCAAACAACTCTTGGACAAGGATTTTATTTTCGTGTCCAAATATTCGGTAGAAACTTAAGTACAGGTGCTAATTTTCTCCTTACATAGCCTCATCGCAAGGTCTCGCAATTTAATGACCTTTTTAATAAGAATTCTTAAATCAGCTTCACTTACGAAGAACTCGTCTTTAAATTTAGAATCGAGATAACTCCTTTGGAATAAATCAAACAGACGATATTCTTCTGGGTCCT
>JAATFW010000056.1 GCA_015654985.1 Sphingobacteriales bacterium
ACAGACCAGCCTGAAATTACCAAGCTTACAAATTTCAGAAAACAAAACTCCAGTGGTCCTTCTACGGTCCCGGGAGGCTTTCAGGATATTCAATGGGGCCCGGGCGGCAGTGCACAGTACTATGTTGCCCCCGAAGCCCGGAAGTTCTACGTGTACCACGACGATTATCTCCAGTTCGCTTCTTTAAGGACCAACTCTGCCACCAATGTTACTAACTGGATCGAGTTTAAAACACCGCTGATCGTAAAAGGAAGATATAAGGTATGGATTTGTATCGTGAGACGCAGCGGAGGACAGGGTGTTCAGGTGTCTTTTGACGGAACAGTTCTGCCTAAAATTCTCAGGTTAAATGAAAGCTTACCTGGCCCCAGATTGGATACTATTAATAAAAATTATACTTACCCGGTAGGTACTACGCCGGAATCTCTGGAGGCACTGGGTAAGAAAATGAACTTTTCAAAATACAGGTATTCCGCCAACCCCGACTATACAATTGATTATTATAACGACAGTTTTGCCTTGCTTGCAGGAACTATTAATGTTGAAAAAACCGACAGGCATATACTCAGATTACAGGCAGTCGGAGAGGATAAGTCGGGAGACGTTCAATTTGATATGATTCAGTTTATTCCCGAAAATGAGGATCAGCTCTGGCCCAAATTTAACCCGGACGGATCCGTAGTACAAAGACCTCAATAAATTCTACAATAATTTCCCGGCAGGGTTAACCTGCCGGGAGAAATTAATATTGATTGTTATGATTAGAAAACTAACTAAAATACTCATTCTCACCGCATCTTTCGGCTTCGCTTTAACAGCATGTAAAGATCAGTGGGACGACCATAATCAATTAACCGGGCCTCTGGCAGGAAAAAATCTGCTTCAGGCCGTTGAAGAAAACCCGGAGCTGTCGGAATTTAAAGGGCTCCTCGTAAAAACAGGTTATGATAAAGTTATTACTTCTTCTTACAAATTTACTATATGGGCTCCCGACAATAACGCCCTTCAATCGCTTGATCAGTCAACCTTGAATGATAGCGTCAAATTAAAACAGTTCGTAGGAAACTATATTGTGAGCCAGCCATACTATACCAGGATGGCCGGGGGGGATGCCCTGCGGCTGAAGACCTTAAACGGAAAATATATTAAATTTCATCCATCTGCTTTCGAAGATGCACCGATAGCAACTCCCGACCTGTTCACCGGTAATGGAGTTCTTCATATTATCAGCAGCATTGTTTATCCCAGGGTAAATGCATTGGAATTTATCAGCAGTACTTCTCTTAAACAGAAAGGGTACATTAAAACCCTGGAATATGAGGCCATAGATTCATCTAAAGCTGAACAAACGGGCATTGACCCGGTAACCGGAAAACCGGTTTATAAACCCGGTACAGGAATTATTACGAAGAACTACCTTTTCGACAAGACCGGTGATCTGGGAAACGAAGATCAGGAATATACAGTAATTCTCCTGGATGATGATGCCATTGATGCGGAGTTAACAAAATTCAGCCCCTATACCCAGAGCGATAACTCTCCGGTGTCCAGTGCATATACTGTATTAAAAGATCTTGTTTTCAGGAAGCCAATAGATATTGATACCCTAAAAACAGACACTCTGATCTCAGACGACGGTGTAAAAGTCCCTTTTAAAAAGGATGCGGTAATTGAAAAGATTGTAACAAGTAATGGGTATATCTACAGGATGAGGTCTGCGTCGGTAAAACTGTCTGATAAGATCATGACAGTTAAAAGAGAAGGCGAATTACCCGACGGATTTAGCAGAACTGATAAATCTGCAAATATTGCTTACCGTCTCAGGAGGGTGCCTGAAGATACCATAAATCATATTCCATCATACTTATTTAATGATATTTACATCTTTAACCACAAGGTTCCGCTGTTTCATGTCAGATACAATTTCCACAATATTTACAAAGGGAAATATAAAGTGTATTGGGTGGCGCCAAATGATGTCCAAACAGTAACGTTTAAGCAACGAATGGCTTTTAATGATTTCAACGGGAGTTATCTTGAAAAAACTGTTGCATTAAAGAACTTCCAGGAGGTTGAAGTTGGCGAATATACCGTAAGTAAATATGGAGATCTCACGGTCTATATTATAGCTGATAACAATGGCACCGACGGGACAAATTCTATCAACGTAGACTATTTTAAACTTGTACCTCAATTACCCTGACCGTAATTTATTATAAAGATATGGAGTTATCTAACAGTATAAAAAGCTATCTTTTTTTGTTGTTTATCATCTCAGCCCCGTTCCTTGCGGATGCCCAAAATAATTTAAGCAACATTGAAAAGGATTCAGTTAAGAATTCGATTGAAAAAGATGAACAAATGAGAATTACAGGTACAGTAACTGATGCAGCTACCGGTAAGCCTGTTACAGGAATAAATCTTAGCGTTGAGGGGTACTCTGCTGCTATAACAGACGATAGGGGGAAATTCAAAATACGGGTTCCTTCTGATAGGGAGGTTCTGACGGTTTCAGGAATGGGGTATAAGGCAAAAGTAGTAGCAATAAAAGGACGGAACAACCTTAAGATAATATTGAACGATGAGACTATAAAGTCTGTTTACAATGAAATAAATACCACCCTGGCTTCAGGAAAACAGGCTCAGATCTTTTCAACATCTGCCGTAAGCAGTATTGATGTTAAAGATAGTTGGAGCAGGCCTTTTGAAACTCCTGATGACTATCTTCAGGGCCAGGTTGCAGGCCTGAACGCGATCAGACGCTCGGGAACTCCCGGTATCGGCTCTGATCTGTTCCTAAGAGGATTTTCCTCTTTGTACGGAACCAATCAACCTTTGGTTGTTGTCGACGGAATGATTTATGACGCTGGTAGTTATGGAAATTCACTGATCGGCTCTCATGTTAACAACCCTCTCTCATTAATAGATATAAAGGATGTTGAGAATTTTACGGTTATAAAAGACGGAACTTCTCTTTATGGTACCAAAGGTGCCAACGGAGTGATCGTTATTTCGACAGCCCACGCAAGAGAACTTGCTACAAAAATTGATTTTTCAGTTTATGGAGGGGTCAATGTACGCCCCGGCAATCTGCCTGTTATGGGAATTAACGATTACAGGCTATATCTTTCAGATCTTTTGCGGAGTTCGGGTATGCCGCCATCTCAAATCAGCTCGCTTCCCTATATGAACGATGATACTTCCGGTCCCGAATATTACCGGTATCATTACAATACCAACTGGCAGGATAAGGTGATGTCCGACACTTACGACCAAAACTATTATCTTAAAGTTTCAGGAGGAGACGACATTGCAAAATATGCCCTTTCCATTGGTTTTCTTGATAATAAAGGAATAATCGACAACACCAGCCTTAAGCGTTATAATGCAAGGTTCAATGCCGATTTTAATCTTACGCCAAAATTATCAGCCAAAGCAAACATCGCATTTACGTCAAACGAACAGACACTCAAGGATCAGGGCTTAAATACGCGAACCAATCCCCTGCTTCTTGGTCTGATAAAGTCTCCGTTTCTTCCGCAATATGAAGTTTCTGATAACGGAGCAGAGTCGCCTAATCTGGCCGATGTCGATGTTTTTAATATCAGTAATCCTTCTTCTGTAATCGAAACCATGAGCTCCGTGAATAAGAACTCACGCTTTTTTGGTTCAGTGAGATTTAATTATCAGCTTGGAAAATTCGCAAATATCGGATCGCTGATCGGACTTTCCTACGACAAGGTGAGAGAAAGTACTTTTATTCCCCGCCTTGGAGTAGTTTCAGACACCTTGAATAACGCAGTAGCTTACAGCACGCTTGGAAGCAGGGTCCAGCGTTATACCTCTCTTTATAATGACAGCTATTACTCGTATAAAAGAAAATTTTCTTCCGGACATGCTATAGAAGGGAATGCCGGGTTCAGATATCAGAATTCTGAGAATGAGCAGGACCGGGCTTTGGGGTATAACTCTCCTTCAGATGATTTTGTAACCATCGGATACAGCAGTAACACTCTAAGGGAAATAGGCGGCGACATTGGAAAATGGAGATGGCTCAATACCTACCTCGGAATGAATTACTCTTATCAAAGCAGGTATTTCTTATCTTTTAATCTTTCTGTAGATGGATCGTCAAGATTCGGAAAGAAAGTAGAGGATGCCCTGAATATCAGCGGGAATAAATATGCAGTTCTCCCTTCTGTTGGTGCTGCATGGTTGATTTCTTCTGAGAAGTTTATGGCCGATGTAACATCGGTTGACTTACTTAAAATAAGGTTAAGTTATGGCCTTACTGGTAATGATGATATCGGGAACTATACCGCCCGCCGGTATTACGTATCCCAAAATCTTCTGGGTGCTGAAGGTTTGATCAGGGGGAATATAGGGAACCCTTATTTATCATGGGAAACCAATAAAAAACTGAATCTGGGGGTAGACTTAAGCCTGTTTAATGAGCGTCTTTCCCTGAGCGTCGACGCTTACAGGAATAAAACGTCTGATTTAATAACCTATAATCAATTAAATACCGGTGCCGGTTTTGATTTCGTTATCTCCAATAATGGAGAAATGAAAAATGAGGGTATAGAGGCCTCTTTAAATGCCAGGCTTGTAAACAGAGAAATTAAATGGGATATCGGAGCCGTTATTTCTGCATACAAAAACAAAATTACGTCCCTGCCCGAAAATGGAAGCATTATAACAAGCTTTGAGGGTGCTTCAGTGATCAGCCGCCCCGGTGCTCCTTTAAACCAGTTCTATGGATTTATAACGAATGGAGTATTTAGCTCCGATGCAGAAGCTGCAGGTGCAAACCAGAGGATCAGGAAAGCAGACGGAAATCTGATTGCCCCCGGAGGAGGCGACATCCGTTTCGCTGATCTTAATAAGGATGGTATTATTGACGATAATGACAGGACGGTAATAGGAGATCCCAACCCCGATCTTACCGGAAGCTTCCAAACTTCTTTAGGCTGGAAAAAGTTTACATTAAATGCCATTTTTACTTTTAGCAAAGGGAATGATATTTACAACGGAACAAGAGCTTTGCTCGAATCTGTTTCTCAACCCATGAATCAGACACTGAAAATGAATAACCGCTGGCAATACGACGGGCAAATAACAGACGTTCCCAAAGCATCTTACGGCGACCCTTTGGGAAACTCCCGTTTCTCCGACCGCTGGATTGAAGATGGATCCTACCTGCGTTTGAGAACAATATATCTCACTTACAGCCTTCCTGTTAAAACCAGGCTCCTTAAATATGCCAGCCTCTACTTAACAGGGAATAATTTATTTACAGTAACCAAATACCTTGGTTACGATCCCGAAATGAGTGCTGCCGGAAGTCCCCTGACTCAGGGCTACGATATAGCGCAGGAACCTCAGTTCAGATCTGTACAGGTAGGATTACGTGTTGGTTTATGATAGCTTCATCTCCACTAAAAAACAAATAATAAACAGATGAAAAATAGAGTATTTAAAATATCAGCCGGACTGGTTTTAATGTTTTTAATTTCCGTCAGCTCAATGTCGTGCAGGGATATGTTTGATGTCCTGCCCGAAGATGCAATTGATAATTCGAAGGCCTGGCAAAACCTATATGATGCAGATGCAGGGGTTATTGGCGTGTACGGGCAATTATTAAGCATTGCTAAACAATATGAAGTACTCAATGAATTAAGGGGAGATCTTATGGATGTTACCCTTAATGCAGATGCTTACCTGAAACAGATAAATGAAAATAATGTAACTGACGGTAATCCTTATGCCGATCCGAAACCATTTTATGCTGTTATACTAAACTGTAATGATGTAATGAAGAACCTTCAGGCAATGTACGACAGTAAGAAGATTAACAGGAGCGATTTCGAACAGAGGTATTCTGACATAGGAGCCCTGCGCTGCTGGTTATATTTTCAGTTAGGCATTCATTTTGGAGAAGTTCCCTATGTTACTTCTACGATCGAAGATATTGACGATGTAAAGGACCAGACTAAATTTCCAAGACTGAAACTGGATGACTTAGTGAAGGAATTGATCAGTTTTATGGAAGCATTGCCCTATAAAAAGCCCTATGTAGATGGAAATTCCCTGATCTCTCAGATTGATGGATATCCCAGCAAAGTATTTTTCGTAAACAAGTATTGTGTTTTGGGCGATTTGTACCTCTGGACGGATGACTACCATAGGGCCGCAACAGCCTATAAGGAAGTATTGGAAACAACAACACCTCTGGGCGAGGCAGCGGGAGATACGTATTATAATCAGTATGTAGGAAGCAGCGGGGATGTGGATGAAATAAAACCTTCGGCCTATCAGGGGTTCTTTTCCAGGTCCCCTACAGATAGTCAGTATCAGTGGGAATGGATCTGGACAATGGTTTTTGATAAAAGTTTTGCTCCTGAAAATCCTTTTATCGGTTTATTTTCTAACTCAGGTGGTAAATACCTGGTAAAGCCTTCGAATGTGGCCATTGATAACTGGAAGGCTCAGGATCAAACGGATGATACCCCCTATGATCTGAGAGGACAGGATAATAGCTATAAGATCATCAACGGACAGCCGGTTATAATGAAATTCCTGTATAACTATTTAAATGCAACTACCGGCATTCCCGG